>JABEVJ010000130.1 GCA_013043985.1 Legionellales bacterium
ATATTTTCGCCGAAAAGCTTAAGTTTGCTCTAAAATAGAGCAGCAACTGTTGAAAATAGTAATTTTAAATTTCCATCATACTTGGTGCGGAATGTGAGTGAAAGGGTGCAAAGCCATTTTTAAAACCGAAATGACCATTTTGCACACGTATCCTGACTGCCCCCACTTTAGCTGCAAGGCTTACAGCCTTATGCCTTTTTTACGCAGGAATGTGGTTAGTACCCTTATATTAAATATGGTACATATGATGAGAGTTTTTTGTCATTGACTTCAGCACTTGATTCTATTATGTTTACCACAACAATTCCTTTAAACTATATTCCTGCGCCCCTGATTTTCACAAAAATGCAATTAAATTACAGAAAATTGCAAGCCTAAGGCGATCGTTTGTGTGAGAGTTGTTTCGACATGGTATGCACTATTTTATGTAAGAGTTGGGGGTTGAGGACCAAAAAGAATGGAAAAAGCACTTAAGCCATTTTTCGAATTAATTTTCCTCTGGCTTCCGAAGCGGTCTCAATTTCCTCGCTCCGTGGCAATAGGCCATGCTCTCGAAGAGAGTGCACTAGACCTATATACTAAAATGATTTACACACTATCCAATTGAAAAATTTCTTTTGCTAGAAACTGCTGCCTCAATAGGCTTGTTATCAATTAGTAATAACCAGCCTTTTATGACTCGATAAAGTACCCAGAAAGCATTCGCTATTAAAATAGGTATACCAATTAAAAAATAGCTTGTCACTAGGCCGATTAGTCCCCACAGAACAGCAAACCAAAAAGTTCTTCGAAGCCACAAAAAATGTGACTCATAGAGTGTATTGAGAGTATCTTGGTACTTGAGGTAGTTAATAATAACCGCCGCAATACCAGTAATTCCAAAAAAAACCGCCAGTGACATTAGCCCATACATAACTAAGGTGATCGCTCTGAGACCAGAAGGAGTGGGCGATAAAATAGTCTGATTATCCATATTCCGTCCTAGAAAAAATTACACATGACAAATAATAACAGAGTATACCTTATTACAACAACTTTCCAAGATTGAAAATCTTCATTTGTCACGATATATTAAATTTGTTTATCTAGGGAGATCGCTTGTGTGAAAGTTGTTTCGACAAGGTATGCCCTATTTTGTGCAGGAGTTCTGCCCTGCCTGCTATACGCTTTGACAATACCGGATTTTCAACCAATTGCAACAGCGTATCGTGTAACCCTATCTTCAACGCTTGAGAAACCGCATTTTTTTGTTTTGCCAAATCATGCAAATGAAGCAACCCTTGGATGCTCTCGCTTTTATCATCGCGAAGCTTTTCCAGTTGATGGCAAACCAGTGGATGCAGCCAGTCAATTCTATCCGAACTATCGTTGGCATGAACATTGAATACTGCTGAAAGTGGATTGACTACCTCTGGCTCAATCCCCTCTTTTTGAAAGGATTTTTGTTTATCCAGAGAATACGTTTTACCTAATGAATGTTTATCGACTAAAAAGACATTCTCCGTTAATTTATGATGCAGTTTTGGCGAAGTAATGCGCTCAAAAATTGTCTGCATTGCCACATAATTACCTTGAAATCCTTCAATACTGGCCTGGATATAATCAATGGTAGTTGTTTTTGTCCAATCTAGGGTGTAATTGGCTTGCTTGGCCAGTAAATCGCAAAATGCGCGCTGCGTACGACCGTTTCCTTCACGAAATGGATGAATCGCGTTAATTTCATTGAAATAATAAGATAGTCGCTCACAGAAATCACCTTTGTCCAGGCTACGTAAAAACAACTCATTATTTAATTGACTGAAAAGTTTCTGACTGGCACTGGCAATATAAGGATAATGCGCAAATAAAGTGTCGCCTTTTGCAATATCAACCGTGCGCTCCTGGCCAGCCCAAGCATATAAAGTGCCAAAAAAATGGTGATGAATCGCTTTCAGGTGTGCATAATCAAGTTGCCCTCTGGGTAAGGGTTCATTGACTTGAGCCGTATAGAGCATTAATTCGTATTGATCGAGTTTTTCCTGATCACGAATACCATGAAGATTAATTAAAACGGTGGTGCCTGGATAAACATAAAGATCAACTTCATTATGCTTTGGCACGTGCTAAGGCTCTTTTTAAAAATTCCTCTTTCTTGATTTCTCCTGCATCAAACAACTGAATATCATGCATGGAAGCTTCATCAGGCGTTAATCCCTCTAATCGCAAACTCGCAAGAGTTTGTTGCATCTTGCTACTGAGCGGCAAAGGAGTAGGTGCATCAAAAGCCTGTGTTTTTTTAGCTGGGTGCATAATTAAAATCCGCCCTTAAAAAAATAGATATCTTAATTATACCAAAAAAACCCAACAAAGTAAACGAAAATGAAGGTTTTTCCCTTGTTTTAGCGCGCACAACTTAACTTTTTAACTTAAGCTCCATGATCTTTTAAACCAGTGTGTCGCCATTTTTTGCTAAACCTTTTGGGACTCCGAGTCCGCCAAAAGGAGCAAAAAATTGGCGACAAGTATCGCCTGCGGCGTGCC
>JABEVJ010000131.1 GCA_013043985.1 Legionellales bacterium
AAGAAAATAATTTTGCAAAAATAGAGTTGAGTCAACTTATCCATGAAATAATACGAGAAAAACAGCAAAAAGAAAAAATTTATAAATGCTCTGGTTCTTATATTGATACCTTGGATTTGTTTTTTCAAGTGCAGTGTTTTTATAGTACCTATATCAAAACCCGTGAAGAAGGGTTTTATCTAAAATTGAATGAACAAGAAATTTGTATTCCATCTAAAGAGTTATCTCAACCAATGAAGTATTTTTTATTGGATAAAATCCTAACAAGGCTGCATGAAGATTTCTCTCTTAACAGAGAGCGAACTGACATAGAAAATGCTGATTTTGTAAAAAACATCAATCTTTATCCTTATCTGATAAAATCAATTGAGCAACAAGATAAAGGAGTTTTCTTGGAGCGTCTTCTAGATTCCTCAGAATTTGCACGTTCATTAAAAAGAAATAAAAGTTTACAGACTAGATTATTCATATTTTCTATCTTAATTACGGATGATTTTTTATGTTACCTCCACGAATATGGAAAAATTGATTATTTGATAAACAGATTTTACCAGCTTTTATTTCCTTTAATCGATACGCTCATTTTATGTAGCGCTGAAAAACCAACAGAAAAAGAATTACAACTAGCCATTGAAAATTTTTCAGACATGCATAGAATCCATGCTAAAATTCTTCAATTTTATTTTATTCAGTCAGGTAAGAAAAATTATCCGCAAAATTTTGTTGATGAGCTAAGAAAAGTTGATGTTAAGCTGTTACAGCTTGCAAAAAATATACAATGGGTGTGTGGAAAAAGATTAAAAGAACAAGTTAACTTAAAAGATCATTATTTAATTGCTTTATTTTATGATTTGCTGCTGACACTGCATGAAATGTATCCAAAATTGGATGGAACAAAAAAACAACAAAAAAATTTGAATGATAATAAATCGGTTTCTATTTTATTTGAGGATGAATTTAAAACATGGGTACAATTTTTGATACTTCATTTAAATAAATTAAAAAAAGAATTTTCGTTAACTGGAAGCTCGAGTATTATAGAGAAACCGGAGTCTTTCTTCACATCCATCTCTCCATCAAAATTCGATTGGGCCGGAATGTTGAGTTATCAATTTAGACCTGAGATTAATGATAAATTAGAAGAAAAAAAAGAACAACCTGAAAAAAAGAAGTCGGCGCCTAAAGACAAAAAAAGTAATAAAGGCAAAATTGACAAACTTCCAACAACTAAAGTAGTTGCTGAATCTACTTTGTTAAAGATACCGTCTAAAACTAAAAAAGTTAATAAAGACGACGTTTCTCCTTTGCTGAAAAAAAGCGTGACAACGTTTTTTAACTTTAAGACTGAGAATAACAAGGTCGCTGAAAAAAACAACGAAGCAGTACCACTATCCACTTCAAAAAAATCTGCTGTTGAAAAAAAGAAAGAAGCTGTATCAGCTTCTGTGAAAATTTTAAAACCTAAAAGCAAGAAGCAATCTTCTGAACATGTATCTAAAAAAGAAAAAAATTTACCTGAGAGTTCAAATATTAAATGCTCAGTTTCCTTTATGCAGATGCCCTCGACAAATTCACATAAAAAAGCAGAAGCAGAAAAATCTCTAGAAAAGGAGTCTGTAGAAATTTTGAAAACAGAGGAGCTCTTGCCGACAAGAACGCCACATCAGCCAGATAAGTTGACCACCTCTCCACTTAAATGTTCAACCTCTGTGAGCGACCTCGTTGCAGAAAAAGAAATAGCTTACTCGCACAGTGCCTCCAGTAACATTGCTCCATCTTCATTTGCTGAAAAGTTGATTAAAAACACAGGAAAAGCAGCTGCAAATTTACGAAAATCTATTTTATTACGTTCTAATTCAAGAACTGAATTGAAAGAAGAGAGAAGAGGAGAAAGTAAATCAAAAAATTCCGACATTGTTATTAAGGAAGAGGAGTATTTTTTTGTGAAATCTCCAGCTTCAATTGAGCTCAAGCGCTCTACATCATTTCGTGATTTATCTTTTACGAAAGAGGAACATATAATAGAAAATCCAAATGAAACAATTTTGCCAAATTTATTTGAAAAATCAGAAATTACCATCGTAGAAGAAAATGCATCCAAAAAATTACTCAAAAGAAGTCAATCGCAACACAATATCCTCTCTGGCTTTTCAATGTTTCAGATAGTAAAAGATTCATTTGTTCGTCAATGCATTGGTGTTTATTGTTTCAGATCAAAGAATAACCCATGTGATTTTTATTTAAATCAGCATTTTGATATAGTTTCTTTACCTATTCCGGGTCAATCCAGTTCTGAAGAAAACGTTACTAAGCTTGTAGCATGTAGTGTTCCCATTTTACAATTTCAAGTAGTAAAAAATTGGGAATGGCTTGAGCAAGGAGCTTTCTATGAAATGTATTTTAATATAGATAAAGAGACCTATATCTGGCTTATGAGTTGTAATTCACCAGAGCTAATCAGACAATATTTTGTTTTCTCTGAAGATACGGTGAGTATCGTAAAAGTTGGAAATCCTTCAGCAAGCTTGCGAGATATACCCATTCATCCGCTGCTAGCAATGCACATTTTAAATACCTATATAGCCAATAAAAGGTTGTTTCAGTTTGTCGACATAAAGGGCAGCAAGGGGAAGCGTATGAAATGGATGGATGAGTGTGAAGTCGGAGCTTCTTTGTTGATTTCTCCAGCTCCAAATATTTTTTAATGATAGAGAAGTTTTCGCACTTGAGATATCGAGCTCTATTAATTATTCTCTTATAGAACTATTAGAGCGATTAAAACTTGCTTATTATTTTTATTATTTGCGTTTTAATTGCTTTAACAGATAAAAATTATTATCTTATCTG
>JABEVJ010000132.1 GCA_013043985.1 Legionellales bacterium
CGGTTTTCTAACTTGCTATTTTACGCCAGAAGAAACGATTAAAACTGCACAATATGAATAACTATTGCTGGTTTTAATCGTTTCTTCTGGCGCAAAATAGCTGCGTTATAAATTCCGAAAACTCATGTGTGTTGAGTATACCCACCGCACTTCAAGATGCGAAGTACGATGGGTATATACCCTAAACTTTATGCAATACACCATCGCAAATCCGATAAGTCACTGATTGATGTGTTAATTTGACCATATCGTCAATATCCACATCAGCAATTGTCAACAAACGACAACCCAGTACCGGATCAACTTTCGAGGGTCTTTGCGCCGAGATATCCTGTGTACTCTTAATTTTTAAGGTCACATAGCCATAGGCATCCCCTTTTAAGCTTTTTATTGCATCTGCTTCATGTTCATAAACAGCAAATCCATGTTTTTCAGCATGTTTAACAGAGTCCAATAAAGGCTTAAGCCAATGCAAATGTCCTTTACCTGAGTTTAATGTCGCCATTTTACGATAAAATACTCGCACAAAAACAAGTTTTTCATCTGAATTAACGACTAGTTCGGGGGTATTTTCAGGATTATTGGTAACCACAGAGTCACCTGAATCCGCTTCAACCACCCCCCAATTTCCCACTTTCAATTTCAGATGAAGTGTATCATTTAATAAAACCAACTCCTTCAAAATCATAGCAAACGTGGTAGAGTGTTCTGCATAAATATTATTGCAATGCTGTACAGCAGCATCCAACATATTGAGGAGTTTTTCATAAATCTGAGCATCCAGCCGCTGCTCTTCTTCGGCTGCTAACTGATCAGCACGAATCAAAACCGCTTGCAAGTTCGACACCGCTTGCCCAAACCTTTCCAACATTTCGTATAATTGAGGAACAGCCGATTTGCTGGACTGCGCACTTCTAAAAGTTTGCTCATCTTCACTCACTGGGGTAGTAGCGCGTATTTGCATCACTCTGTGCAACATCGGCAGATATTTTTCAACAAGCTGCTGCGAGGCATTCAGTGCTTCCGCAAGAGTGATGGTATCCTGTTCTTGTAATTCGTGTATATAACTCATATCTAATCGTACATCAACTCATCAAGTGCCACCGCATGAGAGGAAGGCGCTGCTTTTATTAATTCACAGATGACATCTGTCAAACATAATACCCGAAGAATAACAGGCGTAATATCGTCAAAAATCACCTTCACACCTAAAATAGAACCTTGTGCCTCCTCAAATGAAACACCCATCCCATATCCTAAACATAATGAACACAACTGATCGGCTCGTCTTGATAGTGCTGGCAACAGACCCGTTGGTGCAAAAATTTCTTCATAGGTAATTAGACGATCGTTCAGCAAAAACTGTGCTCCGAGTTGTTGTAGAATTTTAACCATCATTTTTGAAATGTCCACGAAATACTCCTCGACTCGCATCAAAAGCGCCCAGCCAAAGATTGAAATTTGACAGAGCACTCGCCGCAAACTCAATGTGCTTAGGATCGCGCCAGAATGGGAAGTTATTTTGGGCGCGATCCTTAAGTACTTTTTTAATGCATCTTATCTTCAAGCCACCAAGGTTTCACCACTTTACGACGTCCCGCGAGCAAACTACGTATTATTCGGACAAAAACAACCGAGCTAAATCCATAGCGCTCTATCAAACCAAACACCACTGTTGCTAGTATAGCGACAATAAAGCTCCAGAGCTTAATATGCACCAAAAAAAATAATAATGGAAAGGTGCTGCGTGCATCAATGCCAAAAAACCGTGGTATACGACCTGAATCTCGCCAATGAGAAATGACTTCCGGGGCTGCCATGAAAAAATCCCCTGTAAAAATATATCAGGCCTACATTATGCGAGATTTATGTGATTAATGCAAAATTTCAAAAACTTCACTAATATTTTTCTTACTTAGCCTCTCAATTGATGACACATCTAAACACGAGTGGTATAGTAATGCACTATTAATAGCTGCAGGATGCTATCTTGATCACGAATATTCGTCACCTCATATTAATTGCATTATTTATCATGCTGGCTGGTTGCGCGAGTTCGCACGCGGGTGTACCTATTGGCGATCCAACATTAGGTCCCGATCCAGCTGAGGCAACTTTGGCAGAGGCTGCGAGCTCCGTAAGCAAATCCTTAATTAGTCTCGATCAAATGCAGCAAGCAACGACTCCGCTTCCGCCAATGCAACCGCCGCCTGATCCCGCAGCTTATGGCATGTCAAATGCAGTAACGGTCGATTGGAATGGTCCTATTGAACCTTTATTAACTCAAATTGCCAATTCAACAGGTTATACTGTTAATGTTTTGGGTAAGGCACCTATGCTCCCGATTATTGTTACCGTCATCGCTAAAAATCGCCCGATTGGAGAGGTATTGCGAGATGCTGGTTATCAATGCGGCGATAAAGCAGATATTGTGGTTTTTCCTAACACGAAAATAATCGAGTTACGCTATGCGTCAAATAATCCCTAAACATTTACCGGAACGACAACGTCCTTTGAAGCAGCAACGGAGTTATGCACGAAGTCTAATGGCTATTGCCTTGTCTGCACTCTACTTAACAGCGTGCAGTTCAACGTCACCTCAGCCTATTGACACAACCAATTTTATCCAGCTTGAGAATCTAACTCAGGATAATAGCCCAGAGAATGCGAAAAACACCCAGCTTAACCAGATTCGAGGGCAAGAGTTGAAAGACTCAGGAATGGCGGTTGGAGCGCAAGGATCTTTAAGCAAACGCAGCCAAGAAGTTGATGCAATGCTGACAAAACAAACGCGTTATCTTGATCAAATTTTCAACTTTAACGCCTTAATGCTGCCAAATAACGTCTTGCCTCCCGTTATGCTTGAGGGAGATGATACACTCAACCTAGCAAACAGCACCACTATCCGTATCTCAGATAAAATTTACACGATTGCCCAACAAGCAAAATTTGTTACCGTTCCACCCACGTGGCACGACTATCTCTGGATGTCTTTTCCTAAGCCAGATTCTCCTGATTTAAGTTTACTGCCAAAAAATAAAACTGAAGAGGAAATTTGGAAAAAGTCAGTTGCACTGGGTTGGAAACAGGGCTCTAGCCAGGCAGATATGATTTTTCAAGATAATGTAGCTCGTCTCAAACGCGATTATAATGGAATCATCCTTTACCATCAGCTTGTTCTGCAAAATATGATTTCTGTTCCTTTTGTTGCGAGTACTGATCTTGGTATTACAGGCGGTGGTAATGCGATGTCGGTCAATGATACTGTTGAGCGCTTAACTAACTTGCCAACGCTTAATCCTAACAGCGAATACTGGAAGGCGGTTGTCAATCAGAAAGTTCCGCCAGCCAGTCAGATGATCGCACCTCAATCTGCTATCGTGCCGCCGAGTCCGAGTGATATGGGCGTTAAATAGTTCTTCCATTTAATCAAGAATAATTTCAACTGGAAGATGAGGAACAAAGAATTTAGGAATTATTTTGACGTTAGGTTTGTGCCCCGTCCGATTTTGATACACCTGCATAGCCAACTAACGTTTTTTTGTCCTATTGTAAACAATTTGACCGTCACGCAAACGGTCGGTTATGTGACTTTTCCAAACAAGTTCAAAACCCCTTGTGACTTTTCGAAGTCGATGTCAGTAGATTGTCAAAGTGCATGTCAATAATAAAGTATAACGAGGTTATTTACCTCATTTTTTCCATTTTTTAACTCGGTCATATCTATTTGAAAGTATCGACCTTAATTTAACTGCCTTTTAAAGCCTCTTCGGTAATATTTCTTCTAAGGCAATTCGGTGTTGAATATCAATTAATATTAAGTTAATTAAATTATTATACAATAGGGTCTGTTGACAATTGGTTCTTTGGCTGCAAAAAGAATGTAATCGGTAAAAATTGGTTCTTGTTTTCGTTAAATAGCTTGCTATTCGCCTCAAACAAGAACCAATTTTTCCTCGATTC
>JABEVJ010000133.1 GCA_013043985.1 Legionellales bacterium
CGTTAAATAGCTTGCTATTCGCCTCAAACAAGAACCAATTTTTCCTCGATTCTCTCTTTTTTCGCTTCAAAGAACCAATTGTCAACAGACCCTAGCATTAAGCAGCTTCTGCAACTTCGTTTTGCTGAGCAGGAAGAATGTCAATAAAACGACGTTTATGTTTACCGCGTCTGCAATATGCCACAACACCAGGAATTAAGGCATACAAAGTATAATCTTTGCCTACGCCTACATTTTTACCCGCATGGTATTTATTGCCTACTTGGCGAACGATAATATTACCAGCCAAGACAATCTCTCCACCATAAACTTTGACACCACGGTACTTAGGATTGGAATCGCGTCCATTACAACTACTACCGCCAGCTTTCTTATGAGCCATTGTTTATACCCCTCTTTAATTATTCGGCCGCAATTTCTGTAATCTTGATTTGCGTAAAGTCTTGGCGATGCCCTTGACGCTTCAAGTAATGCTTACGGCGTTTGAATTTTAACACATGAATTTTACGATGACGTCCATGGGCAACCACGGTTGCAAGCACTTTACTGCCTGCAAGCACTGGCTTGCCAAGATGGCATTTTTCACCATCAAAAATCATCAACACTTCATCAAAAGTGATGGTATCGCCTTCATTTACAGCGAGTTTCTCAACTTTTAACATTTCATTTTTAGCGACTTTATACTGCTTACCACCAGTTACAATAACTGCATACATAACGCCTATACTCCAATTTAACCTGAGCTTTTCGAGTGGCGTATTTTACGCATTTTTTTCATACTCTGCAAGGAAAATGTTTCTTTGGATATTATATACTCAAAACAGATGAGTATACACTTTTCAAAAATCATTTTTACTTCAATATGCATAATTTTAAAAATGATTCATAATTAATATATCAATGAGGAACCGGAGGTTGGTATGTGTAAATCGATTAAAAAAACGATTGCCATAATGCTTGTAATCATTATCGCAGCGGTTGTTTTATTGCTGCTCGCCTACCTGTTTTTTCATAAACCCAATGTAGAGACTACCCCATCAGCGAATACCAGTCAACCTGTTGCCGTTCAACAACAACCAGCATCGACTCCTGTCGAGCCTGTCATCTCGCCCAAGACCAACCCGGAAAATCTTTCAGCACTCAATACTACTGAGTCAGCCAAAAAACTGCCAACCAGTCAACCAAAAACGCTCGTTGGGAATCTGCCAATGGCACCGCTTTCGGGGAAGGGATTTACTCCAACAACCTTATATGGTTACAGTAATCCGCTTGCCTTGATAACAGCCGTTCATCAAAAAACCCTCAAAATTCTATCCGAAGGCGGTAATTTAAAGCCCGTTGTTTTACAAATGGCTCTGCGTGCATACGCATGTGCACGTGCAGAAGATATAGGAAAACCCCGTTATCTTAGTATTATTGACTATTCCTTACCCTCAACGACGAACAGAATGTGGGTGATTGATTTAAAAACTGCCACGGTCTCTTACCATACGCTGGTGGCGCACGGTAAAAATAGTGGTTATATTTATACCACTTCTTTTTCGAATTCACCAGGCAGTGACTCCAGCAGCATTGGTTTATTTTTGACAGGAAATACTTACATTGGCCACAATGGATATTCACTTAGATTGAAAGGTTTGGAAAAAGGATTTAATGACAATGCGCTCGAACGGGCTGTTGTTATCCATGGTGCGGCTTATGTCAACTCTACTTTAGTCAAATCCAATGGCCGTATCGGGCGCAGTTGGGGTTGCCCAGCATTAAGCAAGCCCGTTGCCACACCTGTGATTAATGAAATCAAAGATGGTACACTTCTTTTCGCCTATTACCCACAACCAAGCTGGGAAAAGAAGTCTACCTACTTGCATTGCAGTGTGACTCTGCCGTGGAAATGGTAATATACCCCTAACTCTGCTTCAAAACAGACCACGACAACCGTCCGGTAGGCAACCCCGTTGTTGCAATCAACATTTTTTGGAGTGTTCCATTACTGGTAGGAATGAACAAATAGTCTCCACGAATAACCGCTTGGGAAGGTGCCGCAGAGGTAAATTGAACTCCACTGACTACCTGACCGTTAATATTATCGCCCGAATTAATGACTCCCTGATTATTAATATCCAATATGGTTGTAGAGGGCTGCCCTCCTGTCGCCACCTGCACCACCATAAAATAGCCTGTTCCACCGTAAGAACACGCGTTGGCGGTGTTAGGAAGAAAGGTACTGAATCCGACTTCTGACTGAAATTGGTTGTTGTTGATTCGTACCTGAAAAACCGAAGCAGGAAAAACGATTCGCTCTCCGCCTGTAAACTGGATATACCAACCAAACACTCCTTTTGAACCGGTATTAAAAGCCACACTATTTTGGCTCATAATACGGAAAGTTCCGCTGGTCGTAAAAGTCTGCTGTACTAATTGGGTTTGCATAATATTGCTTGTACCTGCATCCCAAACCCCAATAAAGGCTTGCGTGGCTGTATTTGCCTGGTCAGAGGCACTTAAATACTGTCCTGTTCCGACCATAACAAGCAAATTAGGCGAATTGCTACTCGTTGCGACAGCTGATGGATTGACGGCCACAACTGGCTGTGTAGTAATGGGTTGCGTTGCTGGCCCATTATAGAGCGGCGTAGGGCTGGCTGATGTTCCATAAGCCGTGGCCCAACTTGATGCATTGGCACTTGATACATTAAATGCCCATATATCACCGTTTAAATCGCCTGCATATATCCTATCTATCGTGCCATTACCATCGACATCGACTGCCGCTGGAGTGGCTAATCCATTGGGAGTATTGTTTTGCGTTGCTACCCCGGAATGCGTACTAATCTCAATATAATCAGTACCTTTTACCCAGGTGCCATTTTTTCCACCATCAAGAAACACAATAAAAAGTGTTCCATCATTGGTGCCAGTTGCATTGTATCCATTACCAAAAATGGCCGCCCACCGCCCATTATTCATCAGACCAATTTGTGGATCGCTATAGGTATTTCCCAGATCAAGATTATTGGCATTGGAAAATTCCCATAAAAACATATTTGGAAAATTGGCCATGGTAAAAAAGGCTGGATTAGTCACATCAATTGCATAGTAGCCTTTGCCACCTGCCCGCTCACCGCCTACCAATACCGTATGCCAGGCTGCCGAACCCTGCGACCGAGATGCAAAATACGCATCCTGAATAGCAGGCGTACCATCCACATAAAAGCGATGGGTATAAGCCGGATTAGTATAATAATGCAAATCCAACGGAATGGCTGCTGAGTTCGACAAAGTGATGCCCTGCTCTGTTTGCAATGCCGTATTAAAATCATTACTTAAGCTAAGCGGCACGTAGGCCATCACCTCGCTTCCCGTATTAGCATTGAAACCATGCAACATGCCATCATTGGCTCCCACATAAACCATCGGCGTGCGTGTAGAAGCAATGCCAATTTTAAAAGAAGAGTAGGTTTGGCCGGTTGCGGTTGGAAAAGGTGCAATATTAGGCCAGTTTGCCTGAGCCGTACCAACATAAACAGGAGCAGAATTGGCAATATCCCCTAATACACTGGCACGCTGCCGGAATAGATTGCTTTTATTAGTACTGGTTTGCTCATTGGAGCGATCGCCCAGTAAATAATTAAGACGGAGTTGCCCATTTCCATCATTACTACCCGCTATTCCAGTATTTAAATCAGTTTGCTGTGCGGCCGCAAGCTTCGTCAACGTTTGAAATAAAATAGGGGTATTGGCATTACTATCATTGTTATAGGTAAATACTAAACGATTTTGATAGGCTTCCTGTGTCAGTATCACCCCTGCATCCCACAACGCAGCACCAAGTACCCCATTGATTCCGATAGGAATTTTAAACAAGTCACCACTCCAGTAGGTCGTGGTATATTGAGGTTGATAAATGGCACTGCTAGTAGTTAAATTTTGGCTGTTAAACGAAATGGATGATGCGGTAACCGATTGATTCTGTATACTGGCACTGGCTGTTTCCAAGGCTTGAATCAGGCCACTGGTATTGGTTGAATAATAAAACGCCCCTCCAGCATTTTGAGCGGTTATCTGCAATAATGTCATGTCCGTGCCTAAGTTATTGTTAGTTGAACTCCCGTTATTAAATGAGCCTCCGCGGGATGAACCCCCAGAACCTTCGGGAAGCACTGGAAAACCAATGGTATAGGTTACGACATTGTTTTTCTTCGCTGCACCAGTTGGGCTGGTTAAATCTGGCCGCAAATCTATGTCATACATCGCTGCAGCTTCATTAGGAAGCGCACACGTCATATCGGGATTGAAACCCGCACCAGAACCACCACCATTATCGAAATGGTAACCGAAAACGGCACTGGAATTGGAATGAGACCCGGAATTTGAACCGGAACCCGTGTCTTGGCCAACTGGACAATCTTCTTGTGTATAGACATAATCTGTAAGCCCTGTTCCCGGATCGGGTTGACCATCATCATGAGGGTCACCCGCTGACAACCAAATAATAAAACTTTGCTGACAGTAAAACTGAATTGGTGAAACATCTGATACCCCTTTAGGAACATCCGGTTGCTTGTCAAAAATACTGTAAGCTGGTTTAGTTGTCTGATCAGATTGACCTGGATGCAGCGTCAACTTGTTATTATTGCCTTGAACAAAATACCGTCCTAGCTCAAGCTGCGTGCTGGCTAAGGGAGCTTCGTCCTGTGTTTCAAGATTATTGATTGCACTTATCATGGTATTCAAATTAGTGCTGATGCTTCCCATCCCAACCAGAATTTCAGCATCTGAACCTGAAAAAGACGTTAATCCCACATTAACATTGCTCAAATTTTGCAATAAACTAGTCACTGTTTGCTGAGCCATCGCCAAAGCGGTTTGTCCTTGTGAGCCAGAAACCGTCTGGTTCATTGTGTCCGAATTATCAATAACAAACATGATATTAGGCGGCTCAGATGTCGCGGTTAATAAAGGTTGTTGCCCAAGAGGCACCAGATTGGTACTGTTGTTATTGTTACCAGCTGACGAAACGGTAACCAGACCACACAGCGAAAAAAGCACAACAAGAGACCGAATAATAGCTTTCATACATTTTTTCCTTAAAACCGTACCCCATAAAAACTTTGAATCGTTGTTGACGACGTACCTGATGAATCCGTCGCCTGCACCACAATCCGAAACATCGTAACGGACCCCGTATTGGGATCTTGACCGTAATTGTACATATTCAAACTGGTGGAACCACTTGAAAATGTTCCTAAAAGCTCAATAAAATATTGTGGCGTCTGCACACCTGTCAAGGTTTGTGTCGATGAACGAGTATTTCCACCCGTCCACGTTGAACTTGTAAATACATTAGGTGCTTGACCAGTTTGATATAGCCCGCCAGTATTGTTAAATGCGCTCGTATCCGAAAGATTTGAAAGAAACTGCTCTGCTTCACGATCCACGCTATCTGCTGCTTGAAATGCATAATTGGCCTCTTGATAGTCGCCAGCAATTTTTTCTTCTATGGGTGCTGTACCTAAAGTACTGATCCCAATAAATGTCATAATCAGCAAGACAATGATAGCGACAGCAAGAATGAATCCTCCTTGCTGATGTTTACCGTACATAATATACTCCTTGCAATTGAATCTGCGGCGTTGTTGCGGTTGACGTCGCGCCGTCCTCATGTACAGGCAGTACACTCCGGCGGCTCGAGTCAACCGCGCCTAGCCGCAAATTCAATTGCAAGGAGTATAGACCTATTGCATCCGATTCCGTAAAGATAAGGTCTGCGTATAAACCCGCCGCAGGCGATTATCGGTGGGGGTAACGGTCTGACCATTAAGAATATAAGACTGAGGAGAGGTAAGAACATTATTATCCGCGCTTCGAACAACGAGATTTAAACGCACACTCACCACATTAGTCATATTGTTCACTTGATTAGCACGCACATAAATATTGGCCGCACCATTACCATCCGTATCGACACCATACAAAATAAGCATATTTTCAACATTACTCAGCAATTCCTGCGATCCGCTGGCTGTGGTTAAAAACAAGGAGGGAATACTGTTTGGATCGGTTTGGATACTGTACATATGGGTATAGGGTAAATAAACAAATGCGCCCGCTGAATATATCTTAGATACAGTAGAAGAGGCATTACCCGGGGAGCCTATACCAGTAGCATGGCTCAATGAACCCGTTGATGCGTTTGCATTGGTCACTTGAAATATATCTCCGGCTAAACAATCCGAAACCAGGACAATGGTGCCCGCCGCAAAATTGGAGGACGAGGTAGTGACTATTGGAGAGGTGGTCGCTACCGGATAAGGCATAAGCACTTCGTTGGTACCCGCAGAGGTTTGGGCACCACTGACAGTAATCGTATCGGTGCCTGCAACTATGCTGCCTCCAGTTGCCTGATTAGCCGTACCTGCCAGACCAGCAGAAAAATTGTAATAACCGCTGGTGTTAGCTAAATCATTGACTACATTAGTGGGGCCTATCAAGCAACCCCAATAATCAGCATTGCGTATATCTTGAGCAAGGTAGGCCATGGCAAACTGCCCTGTTTCTTGCACACGCTCCAATTCACTTTGCATCCGAAAAGCATTATTTGAGTTAATCAATATTTGAATTAAGCCAGACATCAGCACTAAACCCAAAACAAGTGCAATCATTATTTCAATCAAAGTGAAGCCTTGCATACTCTTCACGATTGGCTTTCCTGCCAATTTTTTGGCTAAATATATATCAATCAATTTTTTCATGGTGAAAAACTCAAAGCAAACGTTTCCAGCTGTGGTGCTGCACCAAAACTCACCGCAACATTCCACGTAATCGTAATAGTATAGAGATTGCCGTTAACAGTGACAGTTCCTGCTCCGCTTGGCAAAAGTTGAGCGTTTAATGTATTCCATTGATAAATATCGGTTTGTGCCATTTGGCTTGCTGAGCAGTAGCTTGAAATGCAATTTGGGTTACTACCTGTTCCACTGACATTTGAATAGGCGCCGCCTGCCACACCATCAGGATTCGCGCGCATACGTTCAGCCATATCCACCGCTTGTAGCATGGCTTGATAATCCATATTAGCAGCAGAAAGATAACGGATGCCGCTAATTTGCAGTGCAGCCAACGACAAAAGTCCTATTGCCAGGACAACGACGGCAACCAGAACTTCCAGGAGTGAAAACCCCTGGTTGAGACGAGGCCTGATAATATTGGACAAGCTCTTATTCATCAATCACAACTCATAGACAGTTGGTGCAACGACCAAATCGCGAATACAGATATGAGGAGGCTGTTGATGCATCCAAACAATGATTTCTGCCATTTCAGAGGGAGAGATCAGATCTGAATCCGGAACACTGATTTGCTGCATCATCGCAGTTTTGACTTTTGCCGGAGCAATATTACAGAAACGTATGCCTTGCTTAGCATAAGCCGCGCGTAAAGATTCAGTTAGGCTTTTCACAGCTGCTTTGGAGGCAGCATAAACGGGGAGGTGAGGACGTGGCAGTCTGTCTGCCAGCGAGCTGATATTAATGATCGTACCACGATTGCGTTGCAACATAGAGGGTAAAACCGCATGAATACCATTCATGACACCGAGCACATTCAGTTGAATGACTTGTTTGTTTTGTTCTGGGGTGAGTTCATCGAATGCCCCTGGTATGACCATCCCAGCATTATTAATCAGACAGTCAACAGAGCCAAAGCGTGTTTCAAGCTGCGACACAGCTTGTTCAAATGCCTTGGCATCTGTCACATCGGCTGTGATGAGCATCGTTCGTTCGGGATCAAAATTAGGCAACATTTTAGGCTGTCTTGAAACCACTCCGACGAAATAGCCTTGCATACTGAACAGGCTGGCAACTTCAGCACCTATCCCGCCGCTTGCGCCAGTGATGATAATTAATTTATCAATTGCCATTGTTGACTCCTTTCTGTCTCAGACCATCCTCGCACATTTCTAATCAGTTGTCATCCTGCATTATGCTGGGTATATACCCCTTATTTCTTCGCTGGCGGATAATCCTTAAGCAACTGTTTATAAACTGCAGAATTAGGATAATTCAGTGCAAGAATAGCCGTAACCTCTGCTGCCTTATCTGTTAATCCCAACTTGTTGTAAGCCGCAGCTAAAATCCCCAGTGCAGGGATCACAGCTGGAGACTGCTGATAGTGCTGAACAACATAATTTGCACGATTTACCGCGGCAACATAGCTCTTATGCTTCATATAGAAAGTTGCTACTTCAACTTCATGATTAGCAAGCAAATTCCGTAAATAAACCATGCGTCCTCGTGCAGACGGCGTATAAGGGCTGTCAGGATATAGCTCAACCAACTGTGAAAAATCATTAAATGCTTGTTTAGTGCTACTCAAATCACGGGAAGCTAAATCAAGGTTAATCAACTTACTGCCAAACCCACGGTCAATACTAAAATCCGAAAGACCTTTCATGTAGTAAGCATAATCCACATGTGGACTACGCGGATACAAATGGATAAAACGATCGGCGGCTCCCTGAGCTGATGGATAATCTTGATCCATATAATAGGCATAAATCAGATCCATTTGTGCCTGCTCCTGATAATCACTAAAAGGATAAAGTGCAGCAAGCCCCTCAAAATGCTTAATCGCATCTTTGTAACTCTTCTTTGTAAGCGATTTTTCTCCTGCTTGGAAAATTTGTTGAGCCGATTGTCCCTTGAAAGCATCCGTAATCGGATTTGCTGTGTCGGAAGAACACGCCGTAAGTGATAATGTACCAGCAAGCAATCCAACCATAACCCATTTTTTCATGTATTTCATATCCTCAACATTTTTAAAACTAGCCCAACTCTCTCTAATATGTTAGGATTATACACTATGACTCAACTAGACCAAACCATCATTTTACATTCTACGCTTCAATCTGAATCGCGCGGTAAACGACTCGATCAGGCTGTGGCCGAGATCTTTTCAGATTATTCTCGTACCCGCCTGCAAGAGTGGATAAAAAACGGTCAACTCACCGTTAATGGCGTAGTTCAAAAAACAAAATACATCGTGCAAGGCGGTGAGGAAATCGCTGTTAAGGCACAGGCACTTGCTCAAGAAAACTGGACAGCTCAACCGATCCCGCTTACGGTTGTCTATGAAGATGAAGCGATTCTTGTTATCAATAAGCCAGCAGGGTTGGTTGTCCATCCCGGTGCAGGCAATTTTGATCACACACTCGTTAACGCTTTACTCCATTATTCAGCAGGACTGGCTCACCTACCTCGTGCAGGGATCGTACACCGATTGGATAAAGATACGACTGGCTTACTTGTCATTGCCAAAACACTTGCCGCACACACTCATCTGGTTAATGCATTACAAGCCAGGGAAATCACCCGTGAGTATGAGTGTCTGGTAAATGGGATCATGATTTCCGGTGGAACTGTTGATGCACCCATTGGAAGAAATCCTCACGACAGGCTTAAACAAGCAGTCACACCTAATGGACGTCATGCCGTGACTCATTACCGGGTGTTAGGACGTTTTGATCGTCACACGCATTTGCAAGTTCAATTAGAAACTGGTCGCACACATCAAATTCGTGTACATATGGCTCATCTACATCACCCGATTGTCGGAGATACCAACTATGGCTACCGATTGTTTTTGCCGCCACAGGCCCCGCCTGAGCTTGAGCAACAACTAAGAGGATTTAAACGGCCAGCTTTACATGCAAGGCGATTGATTCTGGCTCATCCAGTCAGTAAAATAGCCATGACGTTTGAGGCACCGTTGCCTGATGATATGCAACAATTAATTGATACGTTTTATACCCAAGATACTTCAAAATGCTAAGTTTATGACGCGGTTATTTTATGTCAGGTAATATTATAAAAAC
>JABEVJ010000134.1 GCA_013043985.1 Legionellales bacterium
TTCGTTAAATAGCTTGCTATTCGCCTCAAACAAGAACCAATTTTTCCTCGATTCTCTCTTTTTTCGCTTCAAAGAACCAATTGTCAACAGACCCTAAGTAATTGTTATGCCCCTTAGAGGCTACAGAGTGTGGTCTATTTTTTATCCAGCTCGTTTATAAACAAGCATTTTATACCCTAGAGCTCCCATTTTTTTGCCGATATTAATGAATGGTTTTTCAATAAAGCGAAAGGAAATGTAACTCATCAGTATCGTGATAGTAAGAGTAACTATATATAAAAACAATACTTTATCAATTGTTAAATGTTTTTGTAATAAATAAACGGTAATTAATAAAATAGGCATATGTAATAAATAACAGCTATAGGATATTTTGCCCAAAAAATTAAAAATAGAATAATTAAGTATTATTTCCGTTTTTTTATGGTGAATCGCCAAAATAATGAAGCCTGCAGAACCAATACCGGTTAAAAGATTCGGATCATGTATACAATTTGCTAGGGTAGGTGAAAAAAACATGCTTGCGTATAAGCATACATAAAAAGGGAGTAAATACCACTTCGCTAAAAATGATAATTTTGATTGATTGACATACAACATAATTCCTAACACAAAGTAAATAGAATAATAAAATATCATTGAAGAAAAAGGACTGATTTTATACTTATGTAAAATGATGATGGTTAATATATAAATAATTGCAAAAAAATTTTTAAATTTACCCTTATAGCAGTTTAATAAAATAGGAAAAAAAATAGAAATGATCATTTCTATAGTTAGTGACCATGAAGGGGTGACAAAAAAATTAAAATATTGTGGATTTATCAAGATGAGCGAATTAAAGATAGATGAAAGAGTAATCGCGCCTGTTTGCCATAAATTAAAGCCAATAGCCAGCCATTTAATAGGTGCGGGATTTAAGAAATAAAATCCCATAATACTTAACAATAAAGCAAAATAATAGGCTGGATAGATTCGAAATATCCGTCTGGCAATATAATCTATATACCCTTTGTTGGTTTGATAAGATGAGGCAAGTACAAAACCGCTAAGCACAAAAAACAAGATAACAGCACCTGTTCCATACATAAAAAACAGATACGGTTTGAAAATTTTTGATGGATCATCATTGAGTACTAAGTAGTAATGCCATAATATGACTGATAATGCAGCAAATCCTCGTAGAGAATTTAATTGGGGGTAATATTGTTTATCCGCCATCCTATTAATAGGTTCCTGTTATCAAATACAATATACCTGTAGCATAATGAAGAATAACAGCAAATTTACGAAAATGCTCGTCATTGCGAGGAGTTTACGACGAAGCAATCCAGTAGAAAGAACGTAAAATCACGCTCTCGACACTGATGACTACTCTGGATTGCTTCGTCGTAACCTCCTCGCAATGACGAGCGTTCTTCCCTAGTTGTTGTCATTTTCACATTACGCGACAGCGACTATACCCAAACAACTTCAAAATGCTAGGATTATGACGCAGAAATTTTGCGCAAGAAAAAACGATTGAAATGCAGGTAATAGTTACTCATATTGCCAAATTTCAATCGTTTTTTCTTGCGTAAAATAGCCAGTCAGAAACTAGCATTTTGAAGTTGTTTGGGTATATACCCCAAAAACCAAACTTCTAAACATCCAAAATCAACCTTGCAGGATCTTCCAATATTTCCTTAACCGTGACAAGAAAGCTCACTGATTCCTTACCATCAATCATGCGATGATCATAAGACAAAGCAACATACATCATCGGGCGAATGACGATTTGACCGTTTTCAACAACCGCTCGCTCTTCAATTTTGTGCATACCCAAAATACCGCTTTGTGGCGGATTGATAATCGGTGTCGATAACAGAGAACCAAAAACACCACCATTTGAGATGGTAAATGTTCCACCCGTCATTTCCTCTACCGTCAGCTTGCCTTCTTTTGCTTTTTCACCGTAAGCCGCAATAGCACGCTCAATATCGGCTAAACTCATGCTTTCCGCATTACGCAAAATTGGAACCACCAATCCGCGCGGCGAAGAAACCGCAATACCAATATCACAATAGCCATGATATAAGATATCGGTTCCATCAAGGGAGGCATTGACTGCTGGAAATCGTTTTAACGCCTCAACAACTGCTTTCGTAAAGAATGACATAAACCCTAAACGAACGTTGTGGCGCTTCTCAAAAGCATCTTTATATTTCTTACGCAACTCCATCACTGGACTCATATTAATTTCATTAAAAGTCGTTAAAATGGCTGCTGTTTGTTGCGATTCAACCAATCGCTCTGCAATGCGTGCACGTAATCGCGACATGGGAACTCGTTGTTCAGTCCGATTTCCTGTACCGCTTGTGGAAACTGCGGGTGTGACGGGAGCTTGTTTCTGGGTTTGTTTAATCACATCATCCTTCGTCACTCTGCCATCACGACCAGAACCTGTCACCGCACTCAGGTCTACACCTTGTTCAGCCGCCGCGCGTCTAGCTGACGGGCCTGCTTCACTCAATGTAGCTGCTTGCACAGGAGCAGCTTGAGCTGCTGGTTTTGCTGCCTCAGCACTGGGAGCAGCTGCAACAACACCTGCTTCAATCGTTGCCAACACCTGACCCGAGTTGACTATCGAACCAACTGGAAAATGAATTGCCGTAATGACACCATCTTCAATCGCAGGAACTTCTAAAACAACCTTGTCCGTTTCTAAATCTACTAAATTTTCATCGCGTTTGATACTATCGCCTACTTTTTTATGCCAAGCAGATATGGTTGCATCTGCCACAGACTCGGGTAACATGGGAACTTTTATTTCAATAGCCATTATTTATTTTCCTAATTAAACGCTTTTTCAAGTAATACACGCTGTTGCTCTTCATGAACATGAGCCAAACCAACAGCCGGAGCTGCTGCCTCGGGTCTTGCTGCATAATCCAGGCTTTGTTCATGATTCAATAACGCTCGTAATTTGTCTTTGCAGTAGAACCAAGCACCTTGATTTTCTGCTTCATCCTGGCACCACATAACCGATTTAACCGATACATACGATTTAAGGATGCGCAGAATATCTGCTTTTGGAAAGGGGTATAACTGTTCCAAACGAATAATTGCCGTATCCGTCTTTCCTAGTTTTGAGCGCTCTTGAATCAACTCATAATAAACCTTTCCTGAAGTGATAATCAGCTTGGTTGCATTTGCCGCAATCGCTTTATCGGTTTCATCAATGACAGGTAAAAAACTGCCTTCACTGAGATCAGTTAGAGATGAAACAGCCATTTTATGCCGTAACAAACCTTTGGGTGTCATGACAATGAGCGGTTTACGATATTTACGCAGCATTTGACGCCGTAACATATGAAAACATTGTGCGGGAGTCGTTGGCACCACAACCTGCATATTATCTTGAGCACAAAGTTGTAAAAACCGTTCCAGTCGTGCTGACGAATGCTCAGGCCCCATCGCTTCTAAAGCATGTGGCAAAAACATCACTAAACCACACAGTAAACCCCACTTTTGCTCGCTTGAGCTGAGAAATTGATCAACAAGGACTTGTGCACCATTATAGAAATCGCCAAATTGAGCTTCCCAAATGGTTAAGGTCTCTGGATCAGCACTTGCGTAGCCATATTCAAAACCCAAAACCGCTTCTTCCGACAAAATGGTATTATAAACGGCAAAAAAACCTTGATCATCACTGATATGCTGCAGAGGGGTATAGCATTTATCATTTCGAACATCATGCAAAACGGCATGACGGTGGGAAAAGGTTCCGCGTTGTGAGTCTTGCCCCGTCAGGCGAACTGACATCCCTTCATTGAGTAAAGACGCATAAGCCAAGGTTTCAGCCATTCCCCAATGCAACGGTACCTCGCCAGCAATCATCGCACGACGGAATTCGTATTCTTTGCCTACTTGAGGCTGTAAGGTAAGTTCTGCAGGAACAGCATTGATACGCTCACCCAGCAGCTTCAAAACCTCTAGGGGTAATCCTGTGTTTACTGGCGCATCCCAGGGTTGATTCCAATAAGGCGTCCAATCACTCGCAAAATCCAGCGGATAATTCTCAACTAAATTCACAACAGGATGCCCTTTTTCCAAGGCAACGCGATATTCATCACTGAGTGCCTTTACTTCCTCAGGTTTGAGTAAATTTTCAGCAACCAGTTGCTTGCCATATAAGGTCAGCGTGGTTTCATGTTTTTTAATATTCTGATAGACAACTGGCTGGGTCATCATCGGCTCATCTGCTTCATTATGCCCCATACGACGATAACAAACGAGGTCAATCACCACATCTTTTTCAAAGGCCATTCTAAAATCAAGTGCTAAACGGGTCGCCATTATCACCGCTTCAGGATCATCACCATTAACATGAATAATCGGTGCCTGTACCATTTTTGCCACGTCAGTGCTGTAGCTATAATGATTCGTATCAAGACGATTATTGGTGGTGAAGCCAATTTGATTGTTAATAACAATGTGCACACTGCCACCAGTACTAAAACCCTCGGCATGAGAAAGCGCAAAGGTTTCCATCACAACGCCCTGACCTGCAAAGGCCGCATCTCCGTGAACAATAATCGGCATGACTTGTTTGCCGCGAGGGTCGTCTCTGCGATCCTGACGTGCTCTCACAGCACCTTCAACAACAGGGGCAATAATTTCAAGATGAGAGGGATTAAAACCTAACGCAAGATGAATTACTCCATCCTCTGTTTTCACGCTTGATGCATAACCCTTGTGATATTTCACATCACCAGACAAATCAGAATGTTCATACCGCCCTTCAAACTCATCAAACAATTTAGCTGGAGCCTTGCCTAAAATATTCACGAGTACATTGAGCCGGCCGCGGTGCGCCATCCCAATCGCTACTTCTTTGACTCCATGTCTTGCTGAGCGTTGAACCAATTCATCCATCATGGGTATAAAACTGTCGCCACCTTCCAACGAAAAACGCTTTTGCCCGACAAAGCGCGTGCCTAAATACCGCTCTAAACCCTCTGCCGCTGTCAGCATTTTGAATATATGAAGTTTTTCTTCTTTACTCAATTGAGGCTTACCACAACATGGCTCAATGTACTCCTGAATCCAGGCGATTTGCTGAGGATCAGTCATATAAGTGTACTCAAGCCCCAGCGTGCGGCAATAAATGTCCTTTAAGCTGTGCATAATAGCAGCCAACGATGCCTTTTTTTTCCCATTCGCTTTGAATGAGTTAGTAACAAATTCGGTTGATAAATCTGCGTCAGATAAACCATATTGCGATAATTCCAGAGCAGGAATCAGCGGAAACTCTCTCAACCCCAGCGGATCAAGATTGGCAATCCGGTGCCCCAAACTGCGATAGGCATCAATCAATTGAGCCACTTGTAGCTCTTTGATTAAGTAAGTATTGTTTTCTTGACCACCAACCTTTCCTCGTATTTGAGTATCTGTCGCTAACTCAACAAAAAAATCTTTAATCGCCGTATGCGAAACATCACCCGCGTTGCTTCCATTCACTTTAGGAAAGGCGTCAAAGTGAGTACGCCATTCAGGAGCAACTGAATTAGGATCACGCAGATAATTCTCATACTGCTCTTCTAGATACGCCGCACTTCCTCCAAAAAGAAAAGTGCTGGCCAATTGTTGCTCAAGTTTATTTTGATTATTATTTGACATATAAAAAGAACCTCTTGATTTTAGCTACCATGCTGCAGGAGCAATGAACGAAGTTTTCCGATGGCGCGAGTAGGATTAAGCCCTTTTGGACAAACGTCAACGCAATTCATAATCCCACGGCAACGAAATACACTGAAGGGATCATCCAGCTCAGACAGCCGCTGGTCAGTGTGGGTATCCCTGCTATCAATGATAAAACGATAGGCTTGCAATAACCCAGCGGGTCCGATAAATTTGTCAGGATTCCACCAAAACGATGGACACGAGCCAGAACAACATGCACAAAGTATGCATTCATACAGACCATCCAGTTTTGCGCGATCTTTTGGTGACTGCAAACGTTCTTCAGCCGGGGCTGGTTCATCATTTTGTAAATAGGGTTTAATTTTTTCATATTGACGATAAAACTGTGTCATATCAACGACTAAGTCACGAATGACGGGAAAACTCGGTAAGGGTCTTAGAATAACGGGCTGCTTAAGTGAGGACAACGGCGTAATACAAGCTAAACCATTTCGGCCATTAATATTCAACCCATCCGAACCACACACACCCTCTCCGCAGGAGCGCCTGAAGGTAATCGAGCCATCCTGCTCCTTAAGCATCAACAACGCTCTTAACAACATAATATCTCGATCAGCAGGCACATCAAGATAATAATCTTGCATAGAGGGTGACTTATCCATATCGGGATTATAACGATATATCTGAAAATGGACTTTTTTTGTTTCACTTGCTTTCATCACAATTCCCTCAACATAAACTAAATTTTAATATACCCGCTCTATAGGCTCAAATGGCGGCATGGTCAAAGGCTTCATATTGACCGCCCGCGTTCCTAACTTATCACCCAGGCGATAGGTGGTATGTTTAAGCCATTTTTCATCATCGCGCTTGGGAAAATCTTCGCGGCTATGCGCACCGCGACTCTCTGTTCGGTAATTTGCCGCAAAGGCGGTCGCAACTGCAACAGCAATCAAATTATCCAGCTCCATAGCCTCAACTAATTCTGTATTAAATACTTTTGAATGATCAGAAATAGCGGCATGACCTAAACGTTCGCGTAATGTCAGTAGTTTTTTGAGACCTGCTTCCATAAACTCGGCACTACGAAATACGCCGAAATCTTCCTGCATGATTTTCTGCATCTCTGCACGAAGCTGTGGTACGCTTTCGCCTGTTTTGGTATCTTGCCAGCGCTTATATCTGGCAAAGGCCTGATCTAAATCTTCTGCTGAAGCACTCTGCAAAGGAAGATGAGCCTTCAACCGCTCTTCAACGTGCAAACCAGAAGCCCGGCCAAAAACGATCAAATCAAGCAAGGAGTTGCCACCAAGTCGATTTGCTCCATGCACAGAAACACAAGCGCATTCTCCTGCTGCGTATAGACCCTCGACGATAGTTTCATTACCATAATCATCTAGGCGCAATACCTGGCCATGCATATTGGTTGGAATTCCACCCATCATATAATGACAGGTTGGTACGACAGGAATAGCCTCTCTGATAGGATCGACGCCTGCAAATGTCATTGAGAGCTCACGAATTCCAGGCAAACGTGACTTAATCACATCTGCACCGAGATGGTCGAGCTTCAGTTTCACATAATCAATACCTTTTGGATCAAAACCGTTACCCGCACGCAGCTCTAATGCCATTGCACGGGAAACAACATCTCGCGATGCCAAATCTTTCGCATGAGGAGCATAACGCTCCATAAAACGTTCACCCGATTTATTAATTAGATAGCCGCCTTCGCCACGACAACCTTCGGTGACCAGGACACCCGCTCCAGCAATCCCCGTTGGGTGAAATTGCCACATTTCTATATCCTGCACTGGCAACCCGGCTCTTAATGCGATACCGATACCATCACCTGTGTTAATCAAAGCATTGGTTGTCGATTGGTAAATACGGCCTGCACCACCTGTTGCAAAAATAATGGCTCGTGTATTCATGAATACAACTTCGCCAGTTTCAATATTCATTACCAGCACACCAGCAAAACCATGTCCACTGGCTGCTGGCACCAAATCAAGTGCATACCACTCTGAATACACCTCTGTTTTTGCTTTTAAATTTTGTTGATAAAGGGTATGAAGGAGAGCATGACCTGTTCTATCTTCTGCAGCACAGGTACGAGCAGCTTGCTCGCCGCCAAAGTTTTTTGACTGACCGCCGAATGGTCGCTGATAAATACGCCCGGATTCGGTACGAGAAAAAGGCAAGCCCATGTGCTCCATTTCAAAGACAGCTTGAGGCCCTGTTTTGCACATGTATTCAATACAGTCTTGATCACCAATGAAATCCGAACCTTTAACAGTATCATACATATGCCAGCGCCAATCGTCTTCATGGGCACTGCCAATTGCACAGGTTATCCCCCCTTGCGCAGACACGGTATGTGAGCGGGTTGGAAATACTTTAGAGACCAATGCGGTTTTATAGCCTGACTGGGCAAGTGCTAACGCGGCCCGCATCCCAGCTCCTCCTGCACCAATAATCACTGCATCATATGTATAGACAGGCATAGACATAACTTAAATACTCCAGACAACGACAATACCCCAAATGAGGTAGGTAAGTAAGCTCAAAACGACAAGTACCTCAAGGGTAACCCGAATTGCAACTGGCTTAATATAATCTGTTAAGACAGTCCAAACTCCGATCCAGGCATGAGCATAAAGACTTAACAATGCAACAAAAGTAAACACTTTCATCCACAGTTGTCCAAACAATCCTTCCCAGGTTGCATACTCCATACCGGAGTGACTCATAAAAAATACCAGGAGAAATAGAATATAAGCTCCTAGAACAACAGCAGAAACGCGTTGAATTAACCAGTCGCGAAGACCACTGCCCGTATAACTTGTCGCATTGCTTACCATAACCAGACTCCTACCAAAATAGCACAAACGATGCTAAGCCCTAATGCGATAAAAGCACCCACTTTACCGGATTTTCGTTCTTCACCGATGCCCATATCCATCAGCAAATGGCGGATACCTGCGATAAGGTGATAAATCATTGCTGACAGAAGCACCCAAATAATCACTTTACTCAGCGTCGAGGTTAACGCATCTTGAACATTCAGGAAGCCTTCTTCAGAGAACGCTGACTGTTGCAATGTCCACAATAAAAGTGGGATGATTAAAAACAGCAGCACGCCTGAAAGACGATGCAATATAGAAACAATGGCGGGAAGAGGGAAACTAATCGTTGTCAAATCAAGATTAACTGGCCTGTTTTTTTTCACAGCAGTAATTCCTTGCAAATTGTTTTAAAAAAATACATACTAAGCTTATTCAAATAGCCAACAAATTATAGCGATATTACATCGGCATAACAAGAGAGGAAAAAATGCATATTTGGATTGATGCTGATGCTTGCCCTAAAAGCATCAAGGAAATTTTGTTTCGTGCGGCAAAACGTACACAAATTAATACCACCCTGGTTAGTAATCAATGGCTTTCAGCCCCACCCTCGCCATACATTCACACACTTCGCGTTGCTGGAGGGTTTGATGTTGCCGATAATAAAATTGTTGAATTGATGCAGGCGGGTGATATCGTGATTACAGCTGATATTCCGCTGGCTGATGCCGTAGTGACAAAAGGAGGGATAGCATTAAACCCCCGTGGTGAAATTTACCATGAGGATAATATTAAACTGCGTTTGGCGGTGCGAAACATGTCCACTGAGTTACGTGATAGCGGACTAATTAGTAGTTCGTCACCTAAGCTAGGTACCCGGGAACTCACAGCATTTGCTAATCAGCTTGATAGGTTGTTAGCGAAGAAGGGACGAGGGTGATTTTTCTCCTGTTTAACTTAATATTGACACCCACTTGACATTTCCGGGCGTCAATATTAAGTTAAGAGTATGAAACCACAAAACGCATTGGAAAAACTGAAACCTCTTCTTCGCGCACCTAGCTTTACTAGTGGGGAAGCTCATCGTTGCGGTGTTAGCTCTGCAACACTTGCTTATTATGTAAAGCAAAATGCAATACAGCGTATTGGACATGGTGTTTATCGAGGTTTACAAGCTCCCGTTATTAGCGATTTTCGCTGGGAAGAGTTAATTGAAACCATTCAGCGGGTAAATGATGGTGTGATTTGCTTAACATCGGCATTATTCCTATATCATTTGACAGAAGAAATGCCGTCACAACATTGGATAGCAATAGCTCATGGCACACTTCATCGCACCTTACCACCGACAAAAGTAGTGCGAATGCGTAACATTGAACTAGGTAAAACTACCATTAAGCTTGAAAATACGATAGTACCTATTTTTGATCGCGAACGCACCATTGTCGATGCTTTCCGTTATCTTGGTCGTGAAACAGCATTAAAAGCTTTAAAAATAGCGCTGACAAAGAAGGAAACTGAAAAAATAAATATTGAAAAAATTAGAGCATATGCAAAAAAGCTTCGAGTGAAAATAGATCCATTTTTACTAGCGATGACATTATGATGAATGAAGCAGCATTAAAAGAACGATTAAAAATAATCGCTTCAGGAAAAGGTACCACGTTACATCAAGTATGGAAGCAATTACTTTTAGAGCGATTTTTAGCTAGGCTATCTAACTCATCATATCAAGACAATTTTATTTTTAAAGGTGGTCTGCTGCTTGCAAAATATATTACTATAAATCGCGAAACAGTTGATATTGATTTTTTAATGAGGAAAATTAAAAGTGAAAAACAACAGATTGAAAAAATCATCACTGAAATAGCTAGTAATAATGTGGAAGATGGATTTATTTTTACTTGGTTTTCCCTTGAAGAATTAAATCAACCACATATGGACTATACCGGGTTCAGAGTAACACTCAATTCTCAATTTGGAAATATGCAAGATAAAATACACCAGGGCAATCGCATCTAAATAACCTGTCATTTTTAACAGTATTTTTATTTTTTGTTTTGTAGTATAATGCTTTCAAACATTCTTAGGAACGAGTTATTCCGCACTCGTTCTTTATAACTCTTTCTGAGAACTAACTACAAATGTCACTCTTTGCTCTCTGCCTGGGTCTCTTCATGGTCATGGTTGATGTCATGATTGTCTCCGTTGCGCTTCCAAATATTGCTCAAGACTTGTCAGCCAATATTTCAGGTCTGCAGTGGGTCGTCGATGGCTATACTCTGACCGCCACAGCCTTCTTGCTATCGGCCGGAACCGTAGGCGATAGATTGGGTGCTAAAACTGCTTTTATTGTCGGTTTATTTTTATTTGTACTCACGTCAATCGGTTGTGGTTTAGCTTCCTCCATCTTCATTTTAACGGTATTCCGCTTATTGCAAGGCATGGCTGCGGCGTTTATTATCCCTACTTCCATTGCTCTCCTTAATGCAAGCTATGACGATAAAAAAAAGCGGGCAAATGCAATTGGCGTCTGGGCCATGGTGAGCGGTGTAGGGGCAGCTTCCTCTCCTTTACTTGGTGGAGTGATTACCGCGTTTTTTGGCTGGCGTGGGGTGTTTTTTGTGAATGTGCCTTTTGGAATTTTGGCTATCATCCTCACAATAAAATACGTTGTCAGTCCAAGCAGAAAACCTATCGAGGGATTTGATTTAGCGGGTCAAGTCACCGCCATCATCAGCCTTACGGCGCTGGCATTTGGCTTAATTGAAGCAGGACGTTTAGGCTGGACATCAAATACCGTATTACTTGCCTTTTCTCTTTTTGGAATCAGTACAACCGTTTTTTTGTTGATTGAATATTTTTCTAAATATCCTATCGTACCGTTATCTTTTTTCAAATCCCACATTTTTTCATCAACAGTCTTGGTGGGTATGATGTCAAATATTGGGTTTTATGGGATATTATTTATTTTGCCCTTGTATTTTCAAGAACTCCGTGGCTACAGCATTCTGATGTCGGGAGTTGTATTAACCCCTTTGTTGTTATGTAACCCTGTAGCATCTTATTTCAGTGGCAGAGTAGCAGGGATAGTGGGAACAAAATTGCCTATGATCATTGGATTATCAGTCAGTACAATCGGATTTTTAAGTTTACTGGCTGTTGGTAAAAGCACCCCTCAATATGTCTGGTTGATTTTGCCTTTGATAGCGATTGGAACCGGAACTGCATTTTGTATGCCCGCTGCGACAATTACCATTCTGCACGCAGTGCCTACTGAGCGAGGGGGGATTGGCTCGGGTTTGTTTAATGCCAGCAGGCAATTGGGCAGTCTTCTTGGTGTCGCCGTATTTGGAACTATTATCACGACCTCAACTACCTTTATATCGGGTATGCATACCAGCCTTATTTTGGCTGCCTGTGCCTACTTTGTTGGTGTTTTGTTGGTTTTTTTTGCAAGAGGGTAATGACCGAGCAGTGCATGAGTATATGATTTCAAAATGGATTTATATGGAGAAGAGCTATGTATCAACTCACTTCCCTCATGGGTAATTCGCAACAATTAGATGGCGGGGCCATGTTTGGTAACGTACCGAAAGCCCTTTGGAAAAACTGGGTATCGGTTGACGACACGAACCGCATTCAATTAGCCTGCCGCGCATTGCTCGTTCACGATACTGAACGCGATATCAATATATTGCTGGAAACAGGCATTGGCATGTTTTTTGATCCTGCCTTAAAAGCACGGTACGGCGTGATTGAAGATCAACATGTCTTATTATCTCAACTGGCCGAACTGGGTTTATCTGACAAAGACATTGATTTTGTCATTCTTTCACATCTTCACTTTGATCATGCTGGCGGACTTTTGTCAGCCTGGCAAGCTGATAAGCAACCCGAGCTTCTTTTCCCAAATGCTCAATTTATCGTAAGCGAAATTGCTTGGGAGCGGGCACTTCACCCGCACGCCAGAGATAAAACTTCCTTTATTCCCAAGCTTAATGAATTACTGCAACAATCAAATCGATTAGTCGCGGTAAAAGAAGAAAGCACCCCCTTGCTAGGTAAAAATATTCATTTTCATTACAGTAACGGTCACACCCCTGGTATGCTGATCACCGAAATTGCCATGCCTCTTGGCTCCGTTTTCTTTGTCGCCGATTTGATTCCTGGCACACCCTGGGTACACTTGCCTGTCACAATGGGCTATGATCGCTTTCCTGAAACATTGATCGATGAAAAACGCACGATTTTAGAAAATATTGTTCAGCACCATGGTCGCATTTTTTATACACATGATCCTGATGTCGCTCTTTCACGCGTTATTGTTGATGAAAAAGGACGATTCGTAGCATCAGAAGCCTGTCCATCCATCAGGATGTTAACGCAGTAAGTTTTTGCAAATGAAACTAAAATTACGTATCCTCTCTCTATACTCATGAAAGGATAATGACAAGATGATTGACAACCTCAATATTGATTTAAGTGAAACTTCACGCCTGCTGCGTGAAACGGTTTTCCAGTTTGTCCGTGATGAGATTAGCGAAAGAGCCGCCGAAATTGACATCTCTAACACTTTTCCACGTGATTTATGGCCAAAACTGGGTGCACTTGGTTTACATGGGATTACCGTGCCCACTGAGTATGGTGGAGCTGGCATGGGTTATCTTGAGCATGTTATTGCTATGGAAGAAATCAGCCGAGGCTCAGCTTCTGTTGGTTTAAGTTATGGTGCCCACTCCAACTTATGTATCAATCAACTGTCACTGAATGGCAGTCATGAGCAAAAAGAACGACATTTACCTAAACTCATTTCCGGTGAACATGTGGGAGCTCTCGCCATGAGTGAGGCCGGCTCAGGTTCTGATGTCGTCAGTATGCGATTAAAAGCTGAAGCTCGAGATGGCTATTATCTTCTGAATGGCACTAAAATGTGGATTACCAATGGCCCAGATGCCGATGTCTTGATTGTTTATGCTAAAACCGATCCTGAAGCCAAGTCAAAAGGCATTACCGCTTTCATTATCGAAAAGAACTTTAAAGGTTTTTCTACCGCGCAAAAGCTCGATAAACTGGGTATGCGCGGCTCCAATACCTGTGAATTGGTTTTTGATAATTGCGAAGTTCCTGCTTCACATGTGCTAGGTGAGGTCAACAAAGGCATTAAGGTATTGATGCGCGGTCTCGACTATGAACGTGTTATCCTTGCTGCAGGGTCACTCGGCATTATGCAGGCTTGCCATGACGTGGTATTTCCTTATGTGAAACAACGTAAACAATTTGGGAAACCCATCTGTGAATTTCAATTAATGCAAGGCAAATTAGCAGATATGTACGTCACACTAAGTGCCTCTCGCTTTTATCTTTATTCTGTGGCAAAAGCCTGTGATCAAGGTAAAGTTGGACGTCAAGACGCAGCTGGTGTCATTTTGTTTTGCTCTGAAAATGCAACGCAAATGGCTTTACAAGCAATACAGTGCCTGGGTGGTAATGGTTATATCAATGAATACCCGACAGGGCGTCTCTTACGTGATGCCAAGCTCTATGAAATCGGCGCTGGTACGAGTGAAATCCGCCGGATGTTAATTGGGCGGGAACTGTTTAACTAACAAGGATAAATTGATGAGATCAGATTCTATTGTTATCACCAGTGCTGTGCGCACCCCCATGGGTGGTTTACTTGGCGAGTTAAAAGACTTTACCGCTGCTCAACTAGGCAGTGCTGCGATTTTGGCAGCTCTAGAGCGCAGTCAGTTACAGCGGCAGGATATTCCTGAGGTCATAATGGGTTGTGTATTAACTGCTGGTCAAGGGCAGGCTCCTGCAAGACAAGCCGCTTTAGGCGCAGGATTGCTGCAAAGTACAACCTGCACCACGATCAATAAAATGTGTGGCTCAGGTATGAAAGCCGCAATGCTTGCTCATGATCTGATACGAGCAGAAACGCATGAGATCATGCTGGCTGGAGGCATGGAAAGCATGACCAATGCCCCCTACTTACTGGCAAAAGCACGAGGCGGTTATCGGTTGGGTCATGGTCAGCTCATCGATCATCAATTTTTAGATGGTTTAGAAGATGCCTATGAACGCGGCAGATTGATGGGAAGCTTTGCAGAAGCCACCGCCAAGCATTTTGGCTTGACCCGTGAAGCACAAGATCAGTTTGCCATTACCTCGTTATTGCGTGCTCAAGCAGCCATTAAAGATGGCACCTTTGACCATGAAATCACCCCCCTCACCTTAAAAAATAAAGATGGTGAAAAAATTATCTCGCAAGATGAAACCCCTCTCAAAGCACGACTTGATAAAATTCCTCTTTTAAAACCAGCATTTAGCCCAGATGGTACAGTAACAGCAGCTAATTCCAGTTCTATTTCTGATGGTGCTGCCGCACTTATTTTAATGCGCGAATCCCACGCTGAAAAATTGGGCTTACAGCCTTTAGCTCGCATTGTTGGACATGCCTCTTACGCACAAGAGCCCGCTTGGTTCACCACTGCCCCTGTCTTTGCTATTCAACGGCTACTTGAAAAAATTCACTGGCAAAAAGATCAAGTAGACCTCTATGAAATTAATGAAGCCTTTGCTGTTGTCACGATGGTGGCAATGCAGGAACTCCAGTTGCCCCACGATAAAGTGAATATTCATGGCGGCGCTTGCGCACTTGGACATCCTATCGGCGCATCAGGCGCACGTATTCTCGTTACCTTGTTACATGCCCTGAAAAAACACCAACTAAAACGCGGTGTTGCCTCGCTTTGTATTGGCGGTGGGGAGGCAACGGCTATGGCAGTGGAGCTGATGTAATCATGTCTGAATTAGAAACCAATCTGAACACCCGTTCTCCTGACTTTCAAGATAATGTCGCTGCTATGCAGGCTCAAGTCGATGAATTGCATCGAATAATCGCGATCATCAGTCAGGGTGGCGGCGAAAAAGCGAGACAGCGCCATTTAAATCATGGCAAATTATTGCCTCGTATTCGGGTTGAAAAACTTTTAGACCCTTTTACTCCTTTTCTTGAGCTTTCTCAGCTAGCGGCCTATGAGGTCTATGACGAGTCCGTTGCAGGAGCAGGCATTATCAGCGGCATTGGCATCGTTTCAGGACAATTATGCATGATTATTGCCAATGATCCGACTGTGAAAGGCGGTACTTATTATCCACTCACTGTCAAAAAACACTTAAGAGCCCAGGAAATTGCCGAGAAAAATCATCTTCCTTGTATCTATCTCGTGGATTCGGGTGGAGCTTATTTGCCGATGCAAGATGAGGTCTTTCCTGATAAAGATGATTTTGGCCGTATTTTTTACAATCAAGCGATCATGTCGTCAAAAGACATTCCGCAAATTGCCGTGGTCATGGGATCATGCACAGCAGGAGGCGCTTATGTGCCTGCGATGGCTGATGAATCAATCATGGTGAAAGAACAAGCAACTATTTTTCTGGGAGGCCCTCCTTTAGTAAAAGCAGCAACTGGAGAGGTTGTCACCGCTGAACTATTGGGTGGAGCTGACGTGCATTGCCGAATTTCCGGTGTTTCTGACTATTATGCGCAAGATGATGCCCATGCACTTGCTCTTGCACGTCGCAGCATTGCCAACTTGAATCACCCAACCGCTGCACGTCCTGTACTCAATGCCGTCACCCCTCCTAAAATGAATATCAATGAAATTTACGGTGTTATTCCACGCGATCCCCGTAAGCCCTTTGATATAAAAGAAATCATTGGCCGCATTGTCGATAACTCACATTTTGATGAATTTAAACCCCTTTATGGCACGACTATCATTTGCGGCTTTGCTCATTTATATGGTCATTTAGTTGGTATAGTGGCGAATAATGGCATTTTATTTTCTGAGTCGGCTCTTAAAGCAACTCATTTTATTGAGTTATGTGGTCAACGCAAAATTCCTTTGATTTTTCTCCAGAATATTAATGGCTTCATGGTTGGTAGTAAACATGAACATGCAGGCATCGCCAAACATGGCGCAAAAATGGTTACCGCAGTAAGCTGCGTTAAAGTTCCTAAGCTAACCGTGATTGTAGGTGGCAGTTTTGGCGCAGGAAACTATGGGATGTGTGGTCGGGCATATGATCCTAATTTTTTATGGATGTGGCCAAACGCACGAATTTCAGTCATGGGTGGCGAACAAGCTGCCAGTGTATTAGCGCAAGTCGCACAGGATAAAAAACTTAAGGCAGGTGGCTCGTGGACACAAGAAGAAGAAGATGAGCTTAAAAATCCCATTCGCGCGCAATATGAAACACAAGGGCATCCTTATTATTCAAGTGCCCGCTTATGGGACGATGGCGTGATTGATCCAAAAGATACGCGCGAAGTGCTCGGGCTTGGTTTATGTGCTGCGCTGAATGCGCCAATTTCAGAAACAAAATTTGGGATTTTCAGGATGTAGTGTTTCCACCCAATTTTAAAATTAACTGCTATACTCCAAAAACTCTTTCATATCAATTGCTAAAAGGATGACAGCAATGGCTACCTCTAAATTAACACTGAACTTTTCAGAAAATGAAACACAACAAAAAATTGACCACCCCGATTTAACGTTGGATCTAAAATTAGATAAACAAAAAGATGATGAACTCGCAAAAACCTCGCCTAAAAACAAACATTTATTTGCGCCACAGGGAGCTGCCACTACCCCAAGGGAATCACGCAAACGAGCATCCTTAGGGCATACCCCCAGACAAAGCTCTTTGCGGAACTTGCTGGGAAACCAAATTCTTAGAAGCCCTAGATTTGAAGAAAACAGCTCACATCAAAATATAAAAAATCTGATGTCGGCAACCAAAGAGAACGTAAATTTGGGAATCGAGATGCTGTTAGCGGCACTTGAAGAAGATTGGGTAAGTGTCAAGGAGTATGTAGACCAAGGCGCTTATATCGATAGTTATTTAACGAAAAAAATCTGCGAGCAAAACAACCAACCGCAAACATATAGTGGTTATACCATTCTTCATTTTGCCATATGGCATACTAAAGACCAGTTTGTCTTGAAAAATAAAGAGCAGATTGCAAAGATCGATCTGATAAAATATCTGGTTGACAAGGATGCCAATGTTAATTCAAGTACAGCGAAATATACTCCTTTGCACATTGCTGCACTTAAAGGGAACCTGGAAATTTTTCAGTTTTTATTGGAAAAAGGCGCAAATCCTAATGCCCGTTCCAAAGATGACCTCACGGCACTTCAGATTGCCTCTGAAAAAGCTCTTGAGTTTAAAGACTCAAAACATACACGAAATCAGACAGGTCATGCTGACATTGTCCGTGAATTACAAAACATCAAACCCGCACCAAAAGCAAAACAAAAAACCTCTTCTTCGTTTTTTCAGATATTCAAGAATCCATGGAAAAAATCCAAATCGAATTCCGCTGATACGATGGATACGAAGACACCTCAAAGGGTTTTATGATTAGAGCGAAAACCGATAAGCAATTCTCAAGTTCACTGTATAAAGAAAAGGAATATAATCATAGGCAGGTTTGAGTGTGGAATCTCCATAACCCGTATAATATTGTAAACTCAACTCCGTCATCCAATGAGAGGTCATAAAATAATCAATGCCTACCCCAAAAGCACCACCAAAATGACCTTTTTGTGCTAAATCATCATTACGTTGAACATAACCCGGTCCAATTTCAGAAAAAGGACTCCATTTGCCATTATCCAGCGGTAACATAAATTTGCCAAACAACCCATAAGCATTTGTCTTAGAAGTCGTTTCGGTGAGAGGTCGATACACGCTATACGAGCTAAACTCCAGGGTTGCATCAGGGAAATGAGTATAATCACCTTCCAGAGTAAAATATCGCGTAAAGGCATAACCTAAGGTAATTCCTTCCGCTACCCCGCTTCCCCCTGCTGATATCGGTGTTGAGGTTGCTGTAGAAGCATCCTGACTGACCATCTGGTCCCAGTTGGTATTACCATACCCTAACAAGACACCGATATAGGCAGGACGAAAAATGTTGTCATCTGATGACGGTACAGACAGCGTAACTGCTGAGGGCGCTGGAACTGTGCTTACTGTTGAAGCGGCAGCAACGCTGGCACCTGCATATGTGAGCGATAATAGAAAAAAAACCGGAAAAAACCGGAGTCGAATACTCTTAAACATAATAGCTGACACCTAATAAAACACTATGGAAGTAAGTCGTAAAATTGGCAGATTGGTTCATTGCGCTTGTTGGTAAAATTAAATGACCAGTCACGGGTATCTCATTCTCCGAAGAAACTGAACCAAAATCGGTAAAGAGATACTCAACCCGAACACTGAGATGCTCGCTGGGGTGATCTTCAATGCCAATGCCTGCCCGATAACCAAGCTGACTGCCATTGGAGCCACTTTGAATAGTGTAGACATTATCCGATTGTGTCGGAACATTCTCAAAGGTGGTCAGTGTATTGGTATTAATTTGTGCTTTCTCAACACCTAGTTGAGCATAAAGCAAAAGTGAGGGTGTCAATAAATACCCAGGCCGAAGCGTAATACCATAGGGGTTTTTTATACTGGCATCCTCTTTGATATTTGTCGTTAAATCGCCCGTTGCATTCGTGGGTGGCGCATAATTGGTTGTATCGACCTCTCCAAAATCGCCATTGGCCTCCAGACCGAGATAAAATCGATTAAAAACATGACCAACACCAAGATGTCCACCCAAAAAGCCACTCAAATTACTCGCATTGCTATCAATAGGGGCATCTATTGGAATGTGGATATTCGGACGCTCATCAATGTTCAGTGAGGAGTCTCCTGATTCTGAAAAATAACCTAAGCCAACGCCTGCGTCTGCCCCAAGATAAAGGCCATTAAACGAACTCTCGCTCGCGTAGGCATCAACGCATACTAAGCTGAGCAATCCATAAGTTAATAATGTTATTATTTTGTACATTTACGGTTTACCTCTTGGGAATTTATTATCGCGGGGAGTAGATACTCCCCGCGATAGCGATTTTGGGGTTTCTGACTTGCTCTTTTCCGTCCTATGCAACAATTAAAACTGCACAATATGAATAACTATTGCTTGTTTTAATTGTTGCATAGGACGAAAAATAGCGGCGTCATAAATCTCAAAATCGCTACCGCGGGGAGTATAACAGTTGGAAACCGAAAATCCTATTTCATTTTTAGGATCGCGAGCGAAATAACTTCCCATTCTGGCGCGAATCTGAATGATGTAATAAATAAATAACCTCTGCATCATCTGTCTGCGGAAAATTTTCATACCAGTAGCTGATGCTGGTGAAGGGTTCAGGAGTGGATAGGTAAACCACCTCATTCACTAAGGATTGTAACTCCATAAGCGTGTCTACTGGCAGCACTGGAACAGCTAAAATAATCGTCTTGGCATTCATTTGTTTGAGTACCGAAATTGCCGCCTTCATCGATGAGCCCGTTGCAACGCCATCATCAACTAAAATCACATGTGTCTGTGTCAAATCTGGCATCGGTCTATCGTCACGATAACGCTTATTTCGACGGATTAACTCCTGTTGTTCTTTTTTGATAATTGCCTGCACTCTGTCATCTGTTCTATCAATATAAGGAGCAGCCTCGGGATTGATAAAAAAGATGTTATTAATCGAAATAGCGCCCATTGCATATTCTTCATTATCTGGAAATCCCAATTTGCGGACAATCAACACATCCAGAGGCAGGTGTAAACGGCTGGTAATTTCATAGGCAACTGGCACGCCACCACGCGGCAAAGCCAATACAAGGACATCAAGTGCATCAGCATAAACAGCTAACTTTTTGGCTAACAGGCTGCCTGCTTCTGAGCGATCGCGTAATAATGGCTCCATTTTATTAACTCTTTATGTTGAAATATTTTTTTGTCTCCACAATCTCTTCACGTTCTTTGAAGGTGGCAAGCTGGCTATCAACCGCCGCACTATCCCCATCTCGATAGATTGCCGCCAATGTCGTTTGCATCGCTTTTATGGCAGCTCGTTGCAAATCGGATGGGATAATCACGATTGAATAACCTAATTCAATAAGCCTGGATTTTGGCAATACTGGGGTTTTACCACCGTGAAACATATTAATTAATTTTGGAAATGGTAACAATGCAGCAATTTTTTCAATTTGCTCAATGGACTCAGGTGCTTCCACAAAAATGACATCCGCTCCTGCCTCATAATAAGCCTGCGCGCGCTCAATCGCGGCATCAAAGCCCTCGATAGCGATGGCATCAGTACGTGCAATAATCACAAAATCTTTATCTTGCGTGCTATTTTTGGCCACTCGAATTTTAAGACACATTTCATCTGTTGGAATCAACGATTTATTATCCAGATGCCCACATCGCTTTGGGAATGTCTGATCTTCTATATGCAGCCCCGCCACGCCGATTCGCTCAAATTCTTCAACCGTGCGTTTTACGTTAATTTCGTTGCCAAATCCGGTATCTGCATCGGCGATAACTGGCAGCCCAGTAACTCGAACAATTGAGGCAATAATGGCACTCACCTCTGTCAAAGTTAATAAGCCAATATCAGGAAAACCCGCAGCTCGGGAAATTGCTCCACCACTGGCATAAAGAACCGGGAAATCAGCCCTTTTTGCTAATAACGCTGACAAACCATCAAAAACGCCAGGCGCTACAATAAGTTGCTTGTCATCAATGAGCTTGCGTAATATTTGGGTAGGTTTCATGCTTGCGTCCTTATGTTGATTGATGCTATTGTACTTTAAACTACAGGAAGTGGAATACCCTAAAAGAGGGAAACAATTTTCCTCTGTGCCGAACAATTTTGCCGTTGTCATGCCAGCGCAGGCTGGCATGACAACGTTGTAAGAAATAAAAAATGTCCGGCACAGAGACAATTTTCGCATAATAAAAATTAATTAATATACTCTTAATGTTTTTTCGTTATTATGCACAATAGGTATAATTTTAAATTACTGAAGAAGATAATATTATGAAAAGTATTTTAGTCAAAACAACCGTCACCGCCTTGAGTATAAGCTTGATAATGAGCAATGCATTTGCTTTTGGCTCAGGTGGATTTGCAGGCCATCTCAACAACACACGACAGTTCAGTGGCAGACATCTAACCCGAACAAGTGGTTCTTTTGAAAACAGCGGATTTAAAGGTAATCAACATCGATTTGCCTCTACACGAAAAACAAGTTTCTCACAACAACAACGTACATCATCAGTGACAAACTCTGGAGCACAACGTTTTACACGAACAAATACAACGACTCAGCGCTATACTCCTCAAACCATGTCAGTCAATCAACCCAACTTTGTTAACAATTCGGTCTCATATCGCTCAAATACGACTATTCGCAAAAATGTTGGTGTCAATGTCAACTCCACTCAGAACACCCGCAGAAACGTGGTTTCCAATCAGCCAGTATTAGGACCGAAAAAGACGCAGCCGATTGAAGTTAATCAAAGACGCTCCCCTGTAGTAGTACATAAAACGCCCGTTGTTACCAATCCCGTGCGTTCGCCAGTAGTTGTTCACTCAGGCCGCTCGCCTGTCGTGGTAACCGGAGCACAACCTTGGGGTGTGCGCTCATCTTCCATGATTGTCAGAAATCCAGTTATTATCAATAACTACCCTTATCATGGATACGGCGGTTATTATCATGGATATGGCGGCTATTACAATAATTACAATGGGGTAAATACCTTCCTGGCAGTAGCACTGGGCGTGTCATTGTTTGCCAATGTAGCGCAACTTGCTGCAGCGAGCAATCATACGACCAATACAGTCGTTTATCCAGCTTACTATCCTGTTGATACTATGTCGGTTGCAGCACCCATTCCTTACGCACCCACAACCTTTGTGCCCTATACACCGGTAAGTCACTCCAGCGGAACCAGCAGCACCTCAACAGAATCGAGTCAACCCGTCAATGTCACTATCAATAATACGATTAATACGACAACGGCACCTGCTGCGACGACATCAGAGCCCGCAACAACGACGGTTGTGACGCCTAACTCATCAGCACAAGCAAGCGTGGCCGAAGCACCCACAACCGCATCTGATAATAGCAGCATAACTAATGTAGCGACACCCGTAACCATGGATAATTCGAGCCCTGCTCAGACGAGTCAGCAGTCATAGGGCATATGGTCTAAGAGACTGAAACCCCTTTACCTTTTTTAGTATGGGGTGGTGCTGAACGTTTACGGGCTTCTTTAGCCTTTACTAAACTATTAGCAATCGAAAATGGTGTTCGTATTGAGGCCTTACCTTGGCAGTTGTTCCTACAACGACTATGGGAAAAACATTACCTGTAAAAATGGATCAAAATAGCTCAATAATATTAGGGCCTGTTTACAACGGGTTCTTTGAAATTCAAAAAGAACCTGTTGTAAACAGACCCTGCAAATAATTATGCAGGCGACATTGTGGTGAGTTTTATTTGACCCAGTATTTCTGATGGCAAGGTCTCTATTATCTTATTGATAATACGTACTTTCGTTTCAATATCCGTGATCGGTATCTTTGCTCTACCACCTACTTTTTCCCAAATAACCAACTTATTATCTTGCAAATCCACTTGAAATCAAGAATTTGTCCATTAACGCTGTTGAGCCGACATACCCTAAAAGCACCTTGTTACTTTTAAAGCATCTTTAAATGTGCTATACTACATTTGAGTTATATTCAAAGGAATAATAATGAGTATCGAACGCGTTCTTACAATAGACTTGCCAACTAATCAATCCGCCTTCCTCTGGGGAGCCAGAAAGACGGGTAAGTCGACTTATCTGTGTGAACACTTTAAGCAGTCGATATACTATGATTTACTGAAAACGGAGGAATTGATCCGTTTGATGGCTGCTCCTCACCTATTACGGCAAGAATTGCTGGCAAAATCCCCCAAAGAGCTGGCTCATCCTATTATTATTGATGAAATCCAAAAAGTGCCAATGCTATTGAATGAGGTTCACTGGCTGATTGAAAATGCGCGTTTGAGCTTTATTCTTTGTGGTTCTAGTGCACGCAAATTAAAGCATGGTGCCGCTAATTTATTAGGCGGACGTGCCTGGCGCTTTCATTTTTATCCATTAGTCTACAAGGAAATCGCTGATTTTGATTTGTTGCGAGCTATGAATCATGGCTGTTTACCTTCACATTATTTAAGCGAGTATCCTAAACGTATGTTACGGGCTTATATTGCTGATTACTTGGTGGAAGAAATCCAGGCTGAAGGACTAGTACGTAACTTGCCCGGTTTTGCCCGCTTTATTGATTTAGCTGGTTTTTGTAATGGTCAAATGTTGAATTATGCTAATATTGCACGAGATTGCGCTATCAATGCTAAAACAGCAAAAGAGTATTTTCAAATATTAGAAGATACATTGATAGGTTATTTAATTTATCCATTTTTTAAAAAAGTAAAACGTGATCTGATTCAGTCAGTCCCTAAATTTTATTTCTTTGATATTGGCGTCGCCAATTATTTAAGTAAAAATCAAATAAATGAATTACAAGGTATTGCTGCTGGCAATACCTTTGAACATTTTATCTTGACTGAATTGGTCGCTTTTCTAGGTTTACATGAGTTAGATGAACCTATCCATTACTGGCGCAGTAAGACTGGACTGGAAGTAGATTTTATTCTTAACCAAGGCAACCTGGCTATTGAGGTTAAATTAACGAGTCAACCCCATCTCAGCGATTTAAAAGGCTTACGTGCTTTCTGCCAAGACTACCAACCTGCGCACGCAATGGTAGTCTGTTCAGCACCCCGCCCACAACTATTAGCAATCGAAAATGGTGTTCGTATTGAGGCCTTACCTTGGCAGTTGTTTCTACAACGACTATGGGAAAAACATTACCTGTAAACCTGAGGTGGTTTGGATGCGCTTCCCAAAGTGCACCAGTTTAGAAAACCGAAAACTCATGTGTGTTGAGTATAACGTATGTCAATTATTATTGAGCTAGATGTGATGTTGGCGCGGCGTAAAATGAAACTGCAAGACTTGGCCGCCTTAGGGTCTGTTGACAATTGGTTCTTTGGCTGCAAAAAGAGTGTAATCGGTAAAAATTGGTTCTTGTTTTCGTTAAATAGCTTGCTATTCGCCTCAAA
>JABEVJ010000135.1 GCA_013043985.1 Legionellales bacterium
AGTGTAATCGGTAAAAATTGGTTCTTGTTTTCGTTAAATAGCTTGCTATTCGCCTCAAACAAGAAGCAATTTTTCCTCGATTCTCTCTTTTTTCGCTTCTAAAGAACCAATTGTCAACAGACCCTAATAACAAACTTTATAATTATTAAAAACGAGGAATTAAATATGACATATCCAATAACTTTCAAAAGTCTTAAAGGAAACACCTTTACATTTGATCTAGATAAAAACACGACAATTGGCGATATAAGAAAAATGCTTGCCAAAAATTCTGATACTCAACCAGCACAAATAAAAATAGTTTACTCTGGGCAGGCTTTAAATGACGACCATGAGTTAGCTCAAAATTTCAACTTAAACTTAGGTACTCTGGTTAACTTTTATATTACTGAAACCAAGAAAAAAGAAGCCTCTTTTCCTACTGAGGATTCTAATAATGAATTATTTGATTTCTATAGAAAACAAGAGCCTGAAACGGCTGTAGATTACGACTCAACTGTATTTTTTAAAACCCTACATGGCCTTCACTACCAGATGCATATCCATGATGGCGATCAATTAGCTAAAGTAAAAGTTGCTCTTGAGTCTAAAACGGCAATCCTCGCTGAGTGCCAGCGCTTAATTTTTTGTGGACAGTTAATCTCAGGCGATGAAAAGCGATTTTACTTGAATCCATCTCGTGATGATATCAGCCCTTTTAATATAAGGGAGTTACGCAATCATGCCCACATTCACTTAGTTCAAAGAATGAAGTCACCGACTCCGCCGCCTGTTGCTGATCACAAACAGGATTTAGCCCGATTAGTACAAGCAAATAGTGAACAGTTGATTACGCTATATCGTGTAAATTACGGCAATCCTTTTTCCCAAAAAGATGTTAAAAATCTATATGAAGCCGATATGATGTATGTCACAGACAATTTAGATGAAGCACTGCAAGCCGTTGCTGCACGCAGCCAAAAACAACACGAAGCAAAAACGATTACCTTACAAACCATCGTAATGAAAAAATCAGAGTATGCACAATTGAAAGATGCCGGATTTGCACAAAGCGAAAATTGGACACTTCCACTCAAAAAGAAAGAGAATGATAGCAACATTGCCTTTTTACCCCTGTTTGCTACCACTTTTATCAATGGTAAATTGCCGCAACTTTCTATTCCCAACTATACAGAAACACCTCTCAATATATTGCACACCTACGAGCATGTCAGTGCTGAGCGTTTTAAAGTATCGCTAGCTGTCAATGATTTTATTCGTAACGCCGCTGCATCAAATGCTATTATTGCTCCCTCCGCTGCTGAGTTGAATGGAGATGCATATGGATTTTTTCTGAACCCATTGGAAGAAGAGGTCAACTTATTTTTACCAGAACCTGACGCCAACAATGAATATGCTGCAGGTGACCGAGATTTTCTCGTAGCTGGCGTCGCTGTCCTTGCTAAACTGATACACCTCGCGCAACAAAATCAAAATAAGCTTTCTGCACCCCGAGGTCCTGCTGGTTTCATCCCTTTGTTAAATATAGATGATGTAAAAACTCACTTTGGACAATATGCTGATACTTTGTTAAAGACGTTAATCCAATATGTCAATGTGCTTGACCCACGATTGACAGGAGAAAATGTTGACCTAGCAAATATTCGATTATTGGCAATGCAAAGATTATTTGGCGTGTATACAACTTACTGGCAACAATTAACTCCCTCAGAGCAAGAAACAATCACCGTTAAACTGCATTTGGAGCAAGCAGCTCCTGCACTGCAGCAACCTGAAAAAATAGAGTTGAACCCTGAAACGGCTCCCGGTGAGAGGGCACTGCAAAAATGTCTCCTGCTTTCAGGTAGTTTACTTGCAGGTGAACCAACATTTCTGGCGGATGCATCTATGGTAGGCGTAAAGCAAAATTCCGGTACGTTTATTCATAGTCTTTTACCTGATCCAGAAGATGGGTCTATTATTGCTTTCCAGTTAAGTAATGCGATGGACATTGTGCAAGAGTTGGCAAAACTGGTTGAATCAGGTTTTGCTCTTGTGTTACATAATACCAATCTTGATACGCGTGCAAAATTGCTGATTGAATTAAAAAATTTCTATGAGCAGCAGCGCAAAGAAAACTCATCCTATCAGGACTACCCTGCTTTTCCAAGTTTTACCTTTGTTGCTACCTCAGACAAAGATAAAACTGGCTTGCCGCATGGTATTTTACCCTATTTTGATCCCAGCGTATTTAAAGCTATCAATGTGTTACCCAGCTTTATTGGTACGGATGATAAAGTTGAAGTTCGTGTCGCAATCATGGAGCAGCTAGGCATTAAGCCAAGTGAAACCTGTGTTTTGGAGACCGCCGTAAAAGCGCATGGCAGCGAAGCTCAAGAGCTCCTAGGTCAAGGATATAATTATCAAAACATTGATGCTGCGCAACTCCTGTCTAGTGTACGGAGTTTGGTTCAGCAGCAAAAGATTAAGTACATTAATGATGATAAAAGCTTCACATTATGGTTTATGGACAGCTTCAAACAATCGGCGCTAGAAAACATCCTCAAGACACCTCAGGATGCGCTGAGGCAATGGAATAGCCTCGGGATGTATAACCAATACCTTTGGAGTGAAGAGTATGAGGAGCAAATAACCAATCAATCAACGGTAGGCGCCACAACCTCAGCAATTAATAACCCTCCACCAAGCCAGGCACAAGCAGTGTCAAAATTTGGTTTTAGTAATAACAACAACCAAAATGACAAACCGATTCAGAATATAAATAATTCTGAAATAACTTGCAGCAAAGATATATATAGGCTGTAATATAAGTAATGGCTTTTGTATTTGAGTTTTTTTAATCGGCGTACTCTTCGCCAATGGAGATGAGGGGCACAAGTCATTGTGCCCCAAATACTAGCCACGTTTCTATACTCAACACACATGAGTTTTCGGAATTTATAACGCAGGTATTTTGCGCCAGAAGAAACGATTAAAACCAGCAATAGTTATTCATATTGTGCAGTTTTAATCGTTTCTTCTGGCGTAAAATAGCAAGTTAGAAAACCG
>JABEVJ010000136.1 GCA_013043985.1 Legionellales bacterium
TTCGTTAAATAGCTTGCTATTCGCCTCAAACAAGAACCAATTTTTCCTCGATTCTCTCTTTTTTCGCTTCAAAGAACCAATTGTCAACAGACCCTAAGAAATCACGCCCAGTCACTTCTTCTGTCGCATCTATAACCATATAATTATTTAGGTTACAAATCTCTGTAACTTTTTTTACTATTTCCAAAACCTCTTCAGGAATTGGAGTTCCCAACTGTGTCATTAAGAAACAATGTCGTGGTCTAATCACAATATTTTTATCCATGGCATCCCCATCAGTTGGGTTATACATGATCACGTTGATTTTCTCGCTATCGGCACCCCTTTGTACGGTCCTGGACTTTTTTTATGTGAAACTATTGTTCCCTCAGTACGATCAATTTTTACATAATGCTCAGTTTTTGGGTTTTTTACTTGAACAAAATCGTGCTTCTTTTGTTTTGAAGAAGATGTCGCATTTTTCATAGCTTAACTCTTTTGGTATTTAAAATATGTTATTACGCATTTATCGCAAAACTTAACTATAGCACTTATTCAATAAAATAAAAAGGTATACTCAACACACATGAGTTTTCGGGATTTATAACGCGAAATTTGCATTGTCAATCAGTAAGAGCTGGTAGAGGAATAGGCTTACGCCTATCTCTCTACCAGCTCTTACCTGCTTATCCTGAGGGAAAAAAGCAACTACTCCTGCGAACTCTCCATTGCTGAATCACTAACTTTATGCTTGGATTCATGTTTAGTTTCCGCAGCTTCAACCGTTACAGACACAACCACTGGTGTCGCTGACTTTAAATAACGTTGATATTGCATCGGGCCGCCACGGAAAGGAGCAAAACCTGTGCCAAAAATCATTCCTGCATCTAATAAATCAACATCAGCAACCACGTCTTCCTTCAAACATTTGTCTGATTCCTCTAACATTTTGCCGATCATTCGATCAGATAGTTGCGAGAAGTCAACAGGTGTTTTCGGGAGTGCTGGTTTGACTGCTTTGCCATTTTTATACACATAAAAACCGACATTGGTTTTTCGTCCTAACTTACCTGCTTCAACCATTTGCTGCAAGCGAACCGGAATCGTGCCGCCAAAATGAGATGATAAATTTTTTGCGACAGAAAAACAAACATCCAAACCAACCGTATCAGCTAATTCAATAGGACCCATCGGCATACCAAACTGAACTGCCGCTTTGTCAATCGCTGTCATTGAAATGCCCTCATCAATCATCCGCATGGCTTCATTGAGGTAAGGCATCAAAATGCGATTAACCAAAAAGCCCGGGCTGCTCTTGACGGGCAGTGGCAAGCGATCAATCCGTCGTACAAATGCCATCGCCTGATTAAATACATTGCTATCCGTTTTCTCTCCTCGAACCACTTCAACCAAATGCATTTTAGCAACCGGATTAAAAAAGTGAATACCAACCAAACGGGGTGAATCCGTAATTTCATCAAGCGGTATGCTCGATGTATTGGTCGCTAACAGTGCTGTCGGTTTTGCGCGTTTTTCAAGATCAGCAAATAAAGCTTGTTTTGCTTCCAGATTTTCATAAATCGCCTCAATGATCACATCTGCTTTGGCGATACCAACCCCATCAACATCAGGAATCAACCGATCCATTGCTGCTTGTGCTTCGCGATCTATTTTCAAGCGATCATGAAATAAGCGATTGGCACGTTTGATGGCATTACTTAACAGCTTCGGCTCGCGATCCTGCAAAGTCACGGTGAGGCCACGCAGCGCACACCATGCTGCAATATCACCACCCATCGTGCCAGCCCCAATAACATGGACGTGCTGAGGATTAAATTCAACCGCTTTTGCCATGTTTTTCAAGCGTTCCTGCAAATGAAAAAGACGTACGAGGTTTTTTGAGGTATCAGTAAAAAATAATTTACCGACCGATTGTGCTTCATTAATATAAGCTTTTTCACCTTTAGCGCCATCTTCAACCCATAAATCAATCAAAGCAAAAGGCGCGGGATACTGTTCTGGCGTCACTTTTTTTTCCATTCGCCAATCAAATGCGATTTTGAGTTGGTGAAGAGGGTTACGCGGCGCTTCACGGGTTTCAACTAATCGTCGTAAAAAATGCCCTAATAAAGGACGAACAAACGATAAATTGGTCAGACTGCTAATTTTTGATAGCGGCTTGCGCGATGGTTTATTCTGCGCATAAAAACAGGCAGCTCGCGCTAATTGGCGTTTAGGCACCGCAACATCAATCACGCCTGATTTAGCTGCCGCACGTGCAGATAAACCGCGGCCGCTGAGCATGATGTCCATGGCTTTTGCAGGACCAATCAAGCGCACAAGACGCACGCTGCCACCCCAGCCAGGATGAATACCTAATAAAATTTCAGGTAATGCAATCCGCGTCTTTTGGCTCTCTTCTGCCACACGATAATCACAAGCAAGCGCCATTTCGGTACCGCCACCCATGCAAAAACCATCAATCATGGCAACCGTTGTGATGGACAAAGCATCCAACTTATCGTAAATCATTTGGCCTTTACGTACCAATGCAAAAGCTTCATTGACATCGTTTAATTGTGAAAACTGAGCAATATCAGCGCCTGCAATAAAACCATTTGCTTTACCTGATTTAATAATGAGAGCAGTTGGTGTTAATTTACCCTGGATTAGTGAATCCAATATCTGATCCAGCTCTTCAAGTACCTCTCGATTAAGGGTATTGACCGAGGTGTCCGCTCTGTCAAGGCCTAGCCATAGAATATTATTTTCATCGGTACTTAATTGCCAGTTTTTATAAAGTTGCTCTTCCATTATTCGACCTCCGTCACACGCTCAACTAACATTGCACCACCCTGCCCGCCTCCAATACAAAGAGAGGCAATTCCTCTTTTAGCATTGTTGCGCTTTAATGCATCAATCACATGCAGCAAGACCCGCGTTCCACTTGCTCCAATAGGATGCCCTAAGGCAATCGCCCCGCCATTGATATTCAATTTATCGATGGGAAGCTCTCCCAGTGCCTTGGGTAAACCAAGTTGCGATTGACAATATTCATCATCACTCCAGGCCTTGGCACACCCTAAAACCTGGGCAGCAAAAGCTTCATTGATTTCCCAATAATCAATATCTTTCAATCCTAATTTTTGTCTTTTCAGGATAGGAGTAACTGCATGTACTGGCCCAAGCCCCATTTGTTCTGGTGCCAATGCCGCCCATTCAATATCAACAATTTTTGCAATCACGGGTAATTTAAATCGTTTCACCGCTTCTGCGCTGGCAAGAATCATATAGGCTGCACCATCAGTAATTTGGGAGCTATTTCCGGCTGTCACCATACCAAATTTTTTATCGAAAAATGGGGGTAGTTTCGCTAATTTTTCAATGGAGGAATCGCGCCGCAAACCATCGTCAGATTCATAAACGCGCCCTGTCGCATCAAAAATGGGGGCAATTTCACTCATCAGACCGTCATCAAGAGCCGCAGCAAGACGATGATGGCTCTGTACTGCAAAAGCATCCATCTCTTCTCGGGTAATACCAAACTGATAAGCGACATTTTCGGCGGTCTGTCCCATTGAAAGTCCAACCAGCGGATCGCTTAGCCCCTGTAGTAGCGCAATAACCAGTTTAAAATGTTTTGGTCGTATTTGAGGCAGTAAAGCCAGTTTTTGAGAGAAGGTTCGCGCAGCAAACCATCGCCCCAACCAACCTGTCATTTCCTCATTCAGCAGGATAGGTGCATGGCTCATTGCCTCTGTTCCACCAGCGAGAACAAGATTATGACGCCCCATCAGGATATCCTGGTAGGCATTGTCAACTGACTGAAGACCCGATGCGCAGTTCCGCTGAACTGTAAAAGCCGGTACCTGCTTACCACAGCCAAGACGCAAGGCAATGATACGACTTATATTTGCCTCCTTGGGGCTTGGCATCATGCAACCCGTTACGACTTCGTCAATGTCCGTAGGCAAAAACGGCTGACGAAGTAATAAGGTTTTACAGGTTGCGACAGCAAGATCGGAGGCGCTAAAAGGGCCAGGTTCTGTGCGTGCCTTTAAGAATGGAGTACGACATGCATCAACGATATAAACGGCGCGATGTTCGTGAGCTTTTTTGCTTTCAACCATGATAGTATTTTTCCTGTCCATTTGTACAATCAAAAAATAAAAACTAATAATAACAGAGGTTAATAATAGCCTACTTAAGTAAAGCAAACAATCCATCGCATGGGAAAGAAACCCCCCGAGCTTTAATGTTTAAATGATTTTATCCTCAAATGAGGGTCGCATGATGCACAACGCGGATTAATGAAAGCTGGCGACTACCTGTCATTTAAATAATGACAATAAGCAACCTCGTCGAACAATGGTTCACAAGACACATTATCTGCCAGGAGTAAAGATCAATGTATTCGTAGCATCTCGTATTTCGGGTTGCTAATTGGCTAAATTAGCAATAGTTACTTTCAATTTTCGGCGAATTTTGTGTTAGCAACAATATTATGCTAGGTAACTTGACAAATGTTATCAAATTTGATATCTTTTAAAGATGGAATGGAATATATATTTTTACAATGAGCAAGTTAAAGAGCAAATTGCAACTTTGCCTAAATGCTTGAAAGCGAGATGCCTAGCATTACTGGACAGGATGCGCTCGGATGGAGCTAACCTCGGTTCGCCCCATACAGAAAGCATGGGCGATGGTCTCTTTGAATTGCGTATTAAAGCTCAAGAGGGTATTGCACGCGCTTTTTTCTGTACGTTGGTAGATAAAAAAATTGTTATTTTGCATAGGGTCTGTTGACAATTGGTTCTTTGGCTGCAAAAAGAGTGTAATCGGTAAAAATTGGTTCTTGTTTTCGTTAAATAGCTTGCTATTCGCCTCAAA
>JABEVJ010000137.1 GCA_013043985.1 Legionellales bacterium
CTGCACAATATGAATAACTATTGCTGGTTTTAATCGTTTCATATGACGAAAAATAGCGGCGTCATAAACCCCTAAATATGAAACGCTTCGGGTATAGACCTCTTGCATAACGCTACTTCTGCTTCAAAGGACTTTGTCGCTCCGGTTCTGCGCTCCGTATGCTCCTCGTCCTTTTTTGCAGAAGCGAGTTATGCAAGAGGTCTACTACTACTACTATGGCCTGGACTTTGTTTCGCTCCATCTGAATTGTTTTTATCGCTGTGTTTTGAGTATATCACAAGTTCGTTTTCTAATATGGTCACCAGTTGTTTGAATGTTAAGTTACTGAATTCTGACACGGGATAATCAGATTTTTCATTTTTAGCAATGGATAAAGCATTGCGAAAACACTTCAATCCAGCCTCTGGATTTTTACAGCGAAATAACAACAAACCCAATTGGTAATGAGCCTCTACAAAGCGGTGGTCAAAAAATATTGCTTTGCGTAAAAGTGTTTCTGCTTCAGTTAATTGATTGAGCTCTAGCAAAATCATAGCATGAGTAAAATAACTTTGCTTATTGCTGGGATCGAGGGACATACTTTCATGGCAGCATATAATCGCCAACGATAATTTGCCCAAATTGGCCAGCGCAGTTGCTTTGGCATCGAGCAAAAAAATGGTTTTTTTACCTTGAATAATATTTTTGTCAATAATATTCAGAGCCTCTTGCCACTGCGATTCGCGCATAAGTTTGGTGATTAATCCCAACTCAGGCGTGGTATGTTTTGGTAAGTCAGTGATAGGGGCAAGGGTGGTTTTTACTAAAGTGGGTTTTGCTGCACCTGTATTCGCTGAGGTAATGAGTAAAGGGTTTGAAGGGGGCGACCACTGCTTTTCAGCCGGGCGTGAAAAATAGAGTCCTTGAGAGTGATGTTGTAAAAGTTCAGTCTCCTTGAGGATGACTGGGTCAGATGCCCCTAATAACAGATATCCTCCAGGAACCAGACAATCTTCCAATTTTTTCATTAGATTGGCTATGCTGACATTGTCAAAATAAATAAGTACATTACAACATAAAATTAAATCTCGTGCATTGGTACCATTTAAAATTGACGGATAAGTGTTTTCATTCAAATTCAAATAGGAAAAGTTGACTAGTTCACGCAGCTGAGGGGATATTTGAAAGCAATGATTCACAGGGGTAAAATATTTATTTTTGAAATAATCTGTAATGGTTCGCATTGACCACTGGGTATAACGGCCTAATGTTGCTTTTTGCAATGAAATAGCATTGATATCGGTTCCCATCAATTGCAATGACCATCGTTTATAATCAGGAATTAACTCACAAAGCATCATTGCAATGGTATAAATATCTTCGCCTGTAGAACAACCTGCACTCCAGATACGTATGGTATATTCGTCTCGCTCGCGTTTTGATTGTATGAGTTCAGGCAGTAAATTGTCATTCAAAAGCTGCATTTGATTATTATCACGAAAAAAATACGTTTCTCCAATCGTGATTCCTGCTATCAAATGCGAAAACTCTAATGAATTATTTGATGAAAATGTTAAAATATGCAAGTATTCTTCTGGAGTGAGAGAAAATTTTTGACAGGCTTCTAATAAGGTATGATGAAGATCCATTTTTTGATGGGGGTGGATGATAATTCCAAGCCTTTCGCGTATTAAGGTCAGAAAAGCACCTTCATTTTTTTTAATGCGTGCGGTTAAATCATTTATTTTGTCTGATGAAAGGTCAGTCATTTATCACCACGTTTTTTATTTTTCAAATCAATATTGATATTGAGAGGAAAAATGTGATTCATATTCAGTAATAAAGACAAGTCGTCATGAAGTGTCACTGAGCCAATAAAAGGGGTTTCAACCGAGTTAAATTCCTCATGCATCTGGATGTTTTGTTTATTGATAGTGACTAATCCCATCACTTTATCGATGATTAATCCAGCTTGTTGAGCTTCATAAGTACACAATAATATTGGAATATCGATGGTATAGGGTTGTTCGCGATGCATACCAAGACGCATGGCCAAATCGATCACCGGAATAATTTTTTCTTCTAGGCTCATGAGTCCAGCCAGATAAGGTGGAGAATTGGGAACAGGTTCAAGCTGCAATAAAGAAATGATTTTATCAACATAACGAATATCGACGCAAACATGAGTGTTTTTCAGTTGAAAATGCAGCATTTTTATTTGATTATCTAACGAGCGGGTAGTCATTATGTCACTCTTTATTTGTATACAAAAAAGCGGAGATTTTATTTGCTTCAAGGGCTTCACCGAAATAGCGGCCTTGACCGCAATTACAGCCATTTTTCAATAATTGATTTACCTGGTCTTCAGTGTGAATTCCTTTAGCAATCACTGCAAGCCCCATATCGTTGGCAAGGTGTGAAATTGAACGCACAATTTTGGCAACGTGTGGATGAGTTGTTATATCAGCAACAAATGATTTGTTGATTTTTATACAAGTAACAGGCCAATTTTGGATGTTAAATAAAGGTGAAAATCCGAGACCAAAATCATCCAATGCAATTCCAATACCGTTTTTAGATAGCTTTTTTATATTTTCTTCGAGAATTTGATTATAATTTGCGGTGATCGCTTTTTGGGTATTGATAATTACCTCCAGCATTGTCGCAGGCATTTTTGCTTTATCAAGCATTTGTTGTACCCATTCTGGAAAAAGTTTATGCAGCAAATGACTGCTTGAGATAGTAAATGATACCTTAAAATGTTCATTATTTTCCAAGTTATACCATTCGCTGGCTTGCTCACATATAGTTTTTAATATCCACTCATCCAGCGCTGTATTGATGCCAACTTCTTCTGCCAAAGGGTAAAATTGCTTTGGTAAAATAACCCCATATTGGGGTTGTTTCCAGCGCACTAAGGCCTCTAAACCGATTAATTCTCGAGATTCAAGATTAAATATTGGTTCATAGACAATAAAAAATTCTTGTCTATCGAGCGCATGTCTTAAGGTATTGCGCAAATGATTTTGTTTATTTTCCAGTTCAAATAATTGGTCTGTAAAATATTGATAATTATTGCGGCCTAATTGTTTGGCATGATACATGGCCATGTCGGCGTGACGTATCAAGGTTTCTGAGTCGGTACCTGCAAAAGGATAGCAGGCGATACCGATACTTCCGCTTATTTTAAAGTTTTGTCCAGTGAATTGATATTCTTTTAACAAGCTGTTTAGCACATTTTGTGCAATAACCCCAGCATGTTCAATGGTTTTAACTTCTTGAATAATAATGGCAAATTCATCACCGCCGAGCCGTGCAACGAAATCATATTTTCTAACACATGATTTAAGTTTTTGTGCCACCTCTTTTAATAACAGATCGCCTGCATGATGACCAAAATGATCGTTTATAAACTTAAAATTATCCAAATCAATAAATAACAGCGCCATTATGACATTATGTCTTAGGGCATAGGCAAGTTTTTCCTCAATACTCGTATTGAATTGTAATCGATTATAAACACTGGTTAATGCATCAGTGGAGGAGAGAAGACTCAGTTCGCAGGTTGTATCGTAGAGTTTTTTACGCATATCAGAAATGCGTTGCATAGCTTTGACTTTTGCTGAAAGGGTTACTTGGCTGAAAGGTTTGGTTAAATAGTCATCGCCACCAGCATCGATGCCTTTTGCGATACTGTTATCGTCCACAGAGCCACTGAGAAAAATAATGGGGATCCAGTCATCATGTTCGATTGCACGAATCTTGGCGGCACATTCAAAGCCATCCATTCCATCCATGAGTACGTCCAGAATCACTAAATCGGGCTTTGCGCGCAAAAAAGCGGCTAGTGCTTCCTCACCACTCCTAGTTGCAGTGACTTCATGCCCCATATGGAGCAGTGCGTCAGTGATAATTGCTAAGTTAGTTTGCGAGTCATCTGCGACTAAAATCTTCATTTTCCTTGCGTCCTGTAAGGATAACGATTGAGTCTAGCATACGATGAGGCGTACCTCAAGTTTATAGAATATGCAAATATTGTAAGCCTACAGGAGCGTTCTATTATCCACCAAATTTAGCATTAAGTGCTGGATGAAGACTCAAATTATCGTTTGGTACGTCAGGAAACATAGGTTCGGTTTCAGGCGTTAGATAATAACCGATAACTCCCTCGTTGTTTTCGATAATTGTATTCTCAATGTCATCTTCAACTGCATTGCTTAGCACTGCGCCAAGCTCAGTACGAATTTGACTGGTATATACTTCGTTTGAAATATCACCTGAGTGGCGCTCGATCAAACTCAATAAACTCTCAATATTGTGGTTAGCGTCAACATTCTGTATATCCGTGATTGTAACTGAATTATTCTCAGCATTGGAAAATACGCACATATTTCCTGAAAGGAGGAGAAAAGCGAACCTGATTTCCAATTTGGTTTCAGGGGATGTTGTGCTAATCGTTAATTCAGGAGCGTTATTGAAGGTATCTGTTTTGAGTATAATTTGGTGAATGCTGGAATTCTGATCTGCAGTGGAAAAAATGATTTTTCGAATCAGCAAGGGAGTAGCTGGGGAAAAAAAATTGGGTTGTGCAGGTATGGATTGAATGTTGTCGCTTACTGTCCACGTGGTCATAATTTTTTACCTTTTTTATTTTGAGATAGAGATATTGTATGTTTTTTTTATGAATGTTTTCTTAGCATTTTGAAGTATCTTGGGTATATAAACTTGCCACTTGACAATTGAGTTATCCACAAAAGCTGTGGATAACTCTGTGGAGTAATCCTGAGAAAGCTTGTTGATACTCATCTTCCTCATCTGTATTTGTTTTTTTCAAATTGTTGAACTTAAAATATATATGATATATATCAATGAGATACGGTTATTGCCGGTCTTTTTTGCTGATATATAAGAAAAAATTGCACTCAGTTTTCTTTTGACTTAGAATGTGCATAACTTGAAAAATGAATCGAGGATAATATCATGAAAATTATTATTGTTGGCGCTACCGGAACCGTAGGTAAAGCTGTTGTTAAAGCGCTTTCCTCGCATCATGAAATTATCAAAGTAGGATATCAGCATGGCGATATTCAAGCGGATATTACTGATTCGCAATCTATTGCGAAAATGTATCAATCAATTGGCGCTTTTGATGCACTTGTTTCAACCACGGGCAGTGTTCCTTTTGCTCCTTTAACCGAACTAAGTCAAGAAGATTACCATAACGGATTAAAAAATAAACTCATGGGGCAGGTTTCACTCGTCTTGCAAGGAATTAAATACATTAATAATGCAGGTTCATTTACATTAACGAGTGGAATTTTAAATCATGACCCTATTCGACAAGGTTCAGTTGCAGCGATGGTCAATGGCGGCATTGATGGGTTTGTAAAAAGTGCTGCGATTGAGCTACCAAATAATATTCGCATTAATGCGATCAGCCCGACGATGCTTCTTGAGTCAGTAGAGATATTTGGGCCTTATTTCAGTGGCTTTGAGCCTGTACCAGGCAATCGGGTGGCGATGGCTTATATTAAAAGTGTTGAGGGAGCACAAACAGGAGAGATTTATCGAGTATGGAAGTAAATAAATATAACTAGGAATACCTATGTCAACTCATTTCTCAACTTTCCCTAATGGGGAAAATTATATTATTATTAAAAATATTATTTCAAAGGACATTTGTGAGTTTCTTTCTAGTTATGTCATTTTTAAATCGAATCTTAAATCGAATATCAGGAAAAATGATGCTTTATCTGGGGTTCATCGGGAATATGGTGATCTGGTCATAGAAATGCTTTTAGAGAAAATAACCCCTCAAATAGAAAAAGCGACAGGCAAGGAGCTCTGGCCGACACTTTCTTTTTGTTATTTGTATAAAAAAGGGGATAAATTGACTCCACATAAAGATAGAAGCTCATGTCAATTTGTTGCTGGTTTATGTATAGGGGCTGATCCAGATTTTAAAAAGTTACCTGAAGGATGGCCATTAATTATCAATGATGATGGAAAGCCCAACCCTATTGCACTTGATTATGGTGATATGGTTATTTTTAAAGGCCATGAAACTGAACATTGGCGAGAGGCTTTTTCGGGAGTTTGGTTTGTTTCAGCCATCTTTGGATTTGTAGAAAAAAATAGCTACTTTAACTTTCAGAAATATGATCAGAGAAAAATGCTTGGCAAACCGCATGTAGGAATGTTCCGATGGTATTATGGATGTATCAAAAATAATATAAAGTATAAAATTA
>JABEVJ010000138.1 GCA_013043985.1 Legionellales bacterium
CCGATAAATCTAGCTGTGAATCCATTCCTTTTTTCTTCTTTGCCCATTATTAATATGCGTGACACTATAGCACACTTGGCGAGGCCTGAGTAGTTACTCTTTATATTCTTTAACTTTAGGATAATATACATTATTTTTTTGTGTAGACATCCAATTTGTATAAAAAATATTTAAATCGATAGGTACTGTGTGTGCCCCACCTTTCAATAAGTCATGTTTTTTCATATTACTTTCTCAGATTATTTTATTTATTATGCACTAAGTATATTTAGGTAATATTAATTAATCTGAGCTTAATTTGCTCTATAGTGAGCTCTTTGTTAATAACTTCATATCCGTCCTATGAAACACACAAACTTCACATCCGGAAGTACAATGGGTATATTGCTTGTTTTAATTATTGCATAGGACGAAAAATGGTAGTGTCATAAATCCCCGAATCTTTTCCGCAATGAGTATACACTTTCTCTTGCTCAAGGCTAATAAGCGGTTGTACAAAAATACCTGCATTTTTAGCGAAACTTTTAGGATGAATCCTTGCCATTGTTTGTTCATACTCCTTTTGAGTGCAGGGAGGTTCATTTATTTGGAAAGCATGTTCTTGAACAAGTAGTTTTGCTAATTGGCAATATTCTTCATAAGATTGAATATACTCTGCGCTTTTGCCATCGCATAAATAGGATATAAACTTTACATTATCTATATCATCAACAAGGTTACTATCATTAGCTAATTGCTCAATGTAATAGTCATTAAATTCAATTACAGCTAATTCTAGCCTCATATATTGGGATAAAACTGGTTTTTGATCGCCAAAAGATTTCGGATCGGCCTTTTGAACTGCTTTCGCAAATGTTAAAGGTGTACAAAGCGGCTTGATTGTTTGGTATCCTTTTTGCTGAACAAGTGACACTAATTGCTCAAGTTCCTCATAAGATTTAATGTATTGAAAGCCCTTGTGATCCTGTAAAAAAGAGAGAAGAAGCCAATTTTCAATATTGGTACAGTTCCAATTTTTCATCAAGGTCTCAAATAGAGTCGCAGCTAATTCTACCCACATATCTTGGGATATAACAGGTTTTTTATCTCCAAAAGATTCGGAAAAAGCATTGTGAACCGCTTGGGCAAACTCCACAGGCGTACAAGGAGGGTTGGATGTTTGGTATCCTTTTTCCTGAACAAGAGAGGCTAGTTGGCAAAGTTCTTCATAAGATTTAATGTACTGAAAGCCCATGTCTGCATCCAAATAATTAATGAGATGCTCATTATCGCTGAGTTGATCATGTGTCCACTTTTTCATCCAAGCATCAAATTCATCCGCAGCTTTTTTTATATTTGGCATAATTATTCCTTAAAATAATAAGTTTTTAGGTGGCTACGTTAACCGATTTTTAACTAATAAACACCTGTCAAAAAATGACAGGTGACTTGAGCTGATGTGATAACATGTTGTTTATTAGGTGAATCAGTGATGTAAACAGACCCTAGCAATTATTATTTTATTTCTTTTTCAAGTGCTAAAGTTATATTGTGCGTAATTTTATCCAATTGTTCAATAAATTGTGTTTTTTCTCCTGGAGAAAAGTCTTTAAAAAGAACCTCAGTCTCTTTTTTAACAGCGATTTTAATTAAGCTATTCAATTTTTTACCCTCTGTCGTTAGGGTAACGAGTACAGCGCGACGGTTATTCTCAGCACGATGACGTACAACATAGCCGATTTTTTCAAGCTGATCCAATACACGTGCTAAATGACCGGCATCAAGTTCCATATTTTTCAGAATATCTTGCTGTGGAACTGGGTTATCAAGAATGTCAAGCCAAAACATGGCCTGCCATTGTGTTCGTGACAACCCAAATTTTGATAAATAAGCATCAAGTAATTGCCGTTTTAATCTAGTCAATTTAGCTAGTTTAAATCCCGCTGTATCGCTAAAATTCATTTTTTTTCCTTGTTTCATGTCGCACAAAATTTTGTTAGCTTAATACCTTGTGAAATTAACCACTTGTCATGTAACCACATTTCGGTTTTGCGCTGCATTTTTTCAAAATCCCAACTAATATTTCGTTCAAATGTTTCAATTTGGCCATTTTTATCTACTATTACCCATGCCCATAATTTTTTTTCAGGAAGAAACATTTTGACCTTCATCCCAGATATTTCGACGTTCAGATTATTGACTAAAATAAATTCTGAATGCTCGTCTATCCACTGTATTTCTGTATTATCGATACATAATTCAGGTTCAAAAATCATTCTGTCACTAGGCTTAATTTCATTTAACTCGGGGATAGTTATGTCACGGTTAATTAAGTCTGAAGCATGGATTTTTAAAAACTTGATGGCCGTTTGCAATATTTTTTGGTGACTTAAGGAAATTTCCCCGCCTAAATCAGCTTGCATTCGTGTAAATCCTAACAGGCAATGCTTTTTAACATCAAAAATAATGCTGATGTGCTCGCCATTAAAACCTTGGTTGCTTCCATCTTTACGTTCAAAGCGTAATAAAATAACTGCTGAATCAGCATTACACTCAGCTTGATAATAGGAAACGCTATTTGCAAAATTCAGAATATAGTCATTTAAGTCTATTCTTAAATTGCTTAAGATATTATTGAGTTGTTGGATTTTAAAAGGCATATCATTAATCCAAATATTGCCATTTTCAGCTAATCCCCATTGTTGATAATCAGGATAAATTGGCAAATGTTTATCTGCGCGTACACCATGCTTCATAAGTAAACCTCTTTATTTTATTGAGTTTCTCATTTTAGTCAGTATGTGAGACTTGATATGAGTTAAAAGATTGTATCATACAATTATTGTGTTTATCAATTATTTGTTAAGGACGATCCAAACTTCGCATCTTGAAGTGCGTTGGGTATATAGTCTGAGGTATCGACACATAAATTGAGAAAAAAACGTTAAATTTTAATAGGTTAGCTACTATCACGTAATTAAGGTTTTAGCACTGAAG
>JABEVJ010000139.1 GCA_013043985.1 Legionellales bacterium
ATTGGGCTTTAACCATTTCTCAGCTCGATATTTATTTTGAGGGTAGACTCAATATCGAGTTGTAATTTTGGCTTTGACACAGTTCAATGAACACTCTCGCTGAAATTGAAGCAAAAAACAGAATAGTAGCTATTTTATTCATGATTTTTCCTAACGAACGTTTATTAAGTCATTACATTGATTACTTTATTAAACCCTATTTTGTACAGTTGTTTCATTTTCAGTTTGTGTGTCATTTCCAATTATACTATCACTCAAAATATCTTCATTATTTGCATTATTATTGTCTGTGCTATGATGTGAAAACTGACCAAATGGAGACGAGGCAAAATTAGTCACTTTTTTTGCAGAGAAACTATAATTATACTTATCGGCAAGTAATTGTTTTAACTCTGGCAATCTTTTTAATTGTGCAAGATTGCAGCTCCATTTTTGAATCAAAAAATCTTCTACTATTGTAGTGATGTCTACTAAATCTGAAGAAAATCCTTGATTTGGAAACCAATCATGAAAAGATTGAGCAATATGCTGTAAACCCGAACCTAGTAATATATTATTTTTTAATACTTGGCGCGCTTGTTCATCTCCGCATATATTAAAAACTGTTTTATTGCTATCACAACGGATGATAGGATCAGCATTATGCGTTAATAACAAATTTAATATTTGTAAACATTCATGTAAGTATTTCTTATTGGTAGCAATATTATATTTATTTTTATAGCTATGATCGATATTATTTATACAAATAACCAGATAAAATAATGCGGTATATTTTGTAAGCCCTGCCGGAGTTGAATTATCTAGCTGAAGGGCCAGTAAAGATACTATCTTTTCCTTAACCAGGCTATTAATAACTTCAGGTGCCAAATTATATTGCAATAAGAATTTAACAAAATCAAAGTTTTTCTTCTTAAGAGCAAGTATTAATACAGTATAACCATTAGGAAATATCGTGTTAACATTCGCGCCAGTTTCAACTAAATAACGTGCGATTGAATCATCTTTAGCGTCAAAATTTGCATAAAATAAGGCGGTTTTCCCTTCATTATCAGGCAAATTCATATCTGCCCCTAACTGAATTAATTTTTTGACTTTATGAAAATCCTTTGCCTGAACAGATTTCATAAGCATGGTTTGCCCTTTAGCATCTTGAATATTCAACTCTCTGATAAACTCATTACATTCATTTATATTCAATGTCGCTATTATTTCTTCTGCATTTTCAGGAAAACACTCTTCCAAGCTAAGAATATAATCTAGTTTATTTTCTACTTGGGCGAAAATGGTCTTTATTAGTGGTGTTATTTTATCACTATCTAATAAGTTTGGATCAGCTTGATTAGTTAATAGCAGTTCTACAAATTCAACAGCATTCTTATTAATTGCATAATGCAATGCTGAATCACCCCATTTATTTACCATATCAATTTTGATTCCTGCTTCAATCAGCCGTTTAGCAATCTCAAAACGTCGATTTTTAGTATCATTAGAAATATTTTCAATTGTTATCATCAACGGGTTTCGGTTATATAAACTGGGGAAATTAGGATTGGCCCCTAACTCCAGTAACACAATTACTGCTTCTAAAGCACCATAGCTGCATGCTTCAACTAATGGCGAGCGCCCTCCTCCAGCGATTGAATTTACTTGTGCACCTTGTTGTACTAATTCTCTAATATCATCAGGTTTATTTTTATAAGAAGCATTATACAGTTTTCCGTTTAACTCTAATTGTTGTTCATCTAAATGCATTTTTTTACCTCTGAGGCTGTAGAGCTATTTTTTTCTTCATCTGATGTTTCTTCTTCTGATGTTTCATCTTTTGTATCTTCATTCTTAATATGGTTTTTCTTACGGCTAGACTTGCCAAAAAACGAAAAATCAATACTACTTTTCTCTTCAGAGGAGCTATTATATTCTGCATCAGAATTATCAGTTAAAAACAGATCATCGATCTCATCTGTGTCATGGTTTTTATCAAACAAATCTAGAAAATACCTGCTGTAATTATCAGGTGTTGGCGTTTCATCATCTTCGGTTGAATATTCATCACCGGAAGATTCATCTTTCCCACCATCAATTTGCAGCAAAATTTGGTGAAAGTATTCAGCTGTCGGCAATATTTCACCACCAGAATTGTGAGCTAAAAAATCATTTTGGAGATCGACGTGATAACAAAAATTGAATAAACTTAAAATATCTAAAAATTTTTTTTTGGTTTGCTTTAATTTGCGTTCACTCATTATTTCAGTACCTGTAAAGACGCCAAACTCGGCATTTTCATCAAATACTTGATACATTCTCAAATAACCATCTTGTAATAACATTAATAGCATCGCGCGGGCTATACCAAATGGGAATTCTGGTGTAAGTCGTATTTTATTATTTTTGTCTATTTTGCCACCTTGGTTTTTTCGTCTTGATACTTCCTTAATACAAAAAAGCATACCTATACGATTAAGTTCTGTAATTTGTCGTTTTCGATCGTGGGCATATCGATAAAGCTCAAAACCAGCCTTTTTTAAGCTCTCTTCGGTAAATCCTATCCCTTTACGAGTAAACTGAATAAAAAGTGTTGCTAATTTTTGTTCTTTTTTGGGCTTTTCATCAGTCAGCTCGTTGATAACATACAAAATACCATGTGTACGCGACGTTTTTTCATGTTCACCATATTTCCCAGTTCCACGCATGATGAAATTACCCAAATTTCCAGCAGCTGGTTGATATTGTGATTTTATTACTATTTCATCTTCTCTTTTTGCCGTGACAACATACCCACGACTCAATGTTTCAATATTCCAATTCACACCTCTTTTCTTATTCCATTTGGTATAACGAGCAATATCATCGCGAGTTTGTATTTTTTTAGGCGCAATTCCTCGAATTGATTTTTCCACAGCTCCTGTTTCGGCGGTAATTAATGAACGACCCGTTTTTTTATTGGTATCTATTATAGGAATTTTTTTTTGTTTTTTCCTTGATTCCAAGAATTTTTTTGACATTTTTTTTGTATCTTGTTCTTTGTTGCGATCTATATCATAAAATTTTTTTTCAACTCTTAATGCTCTTTCCCAAAACTTATCTTCCGCTTCATCTGCATCAGCGAACCCTTCCATCTCAGGAGAAAGCCACTGTCTTAATTTACCCGTTGTTGAAGAAATTATGCCGATTTCATCATTATCACAATCAGAGTTAGCTTCTTCTATTTTAGTTTCTATAAGTTCAATGGCGTTATCTATGTTTTTGAGAATTAATTTAAAATTTAATGCGCTTTTAATTTTTTTATTTTTGTCATTTATTGCGAGTTGCTTTTTTATTAATATAGTTACTTGATTTATCTCTTTTGCAAAAGCATCTTTAGAACTACAATCGTCAATTTCGCAAAAATTTTGATAAATATTATCTAAATCAACGTGTGTTTGTCGAGTAATAACATTTTTTTTGGCTTGTCTTATAAATTCTTTTCTAAAAGCAGTTAGGGCTTGGTGTATCTCTTCTAATTTTAATCTAACTTCTAAAGTCATTTTTAAATCTCATTCAAGCTAAAACTGTATTTTATCATTCAAATACACATACAGTCTATCACCTTCCTATCCAGCTTCAAAACGACATAAGTCTGCTAAAAACCAATTGTCAACAGACCCTAATCATTGTTTGAATGATTTGTTCTGCTAACTGCTTGCGAAAAGTTGGTGTTAAGTTAGCTGAAATGACAATATAAGGAGTATTTTGCCTTTCACTACGGATAAAAGAAACTTCAAGGACAGATTCGATCGATAATAAATCATTTTGAACAAGTTTAATACTTTCGGTTTTGAGTCCAAATAAAGTATCATCATTTTCTTCTTTTTTCTTTTCTAGAAAATAACTACTGACGTTTATATTAATAAGAAAATTATTGGCCTGCTTGAATGAGGATAATCGCTCACACAAATGAAAAATTTTACTGTTCCAAGCTGAAATACGCGCTATTTTTGTATAAAAGTAAGTCAATAAACTGATTAAACTATTTTTTATTCCATGCTGTTTTTTAAACGTACCAATACAGGCAAATTTCACTAAGCTTGAACATTGTTGATACAAGCTGGTCTCAATACGAGATTGATGTATTTGTTTAGATAACGAAGTTAGCGTAACTTCGCTATCTAAGTCAATTTTGACAGGTTCTTGTCTAAGAAAGCACCCTATCGTATCATTATACGGACTCTCTCTGGTAGATTTGACTATATTTATGACAAAGGGGGGAAACTTATTGTTACCATGGTTGCAACAATGAGACAATGCTAACGCAAGTACAGCACATAAACCATCCATGATACTTACTTGATGGCGTTTACAAAACTGGTGTAGATTATCTAGTCCTGATTCAGGCACATCCAAATACGTTGAATATGAAAATTCAAAAGATTTTGGAATTTTAACTACATGAGCTGCAGAGAAAGTAAATAAATTAGTATCTTTTAAATAGTTTTTCCAGAAAATAATATCTCTGTCTAAGTATTGCTGAAAATAGTGTTGTTCATTCAATATATAGTCTTTAAAAGGCTTACTTTCTTTACGCTGTAAGGTAACAGATCGTTTATGATAAAAAAGATAAAACTGAGACAAATCTGTAAATAAGATATCTAATGAAACTTCATCCGATATAATATGTGGCATACAAATCTGTAATTCACAGATTTCATTTTCTAAATAAAATAACTTAGCAATCAGTAAGGGGGTATTTTTATCCCAAGGATAATGTTTAGTTAGCTGCTCCATGGAGGCTTCAAGAGTTAATTGTTTCTCTTGTTGAGTAAGCTTAGTAATATCTTCTATTATTACTGAAAAAGGCTGTTTTTTTTGTAAGCATTGTAGGGGGCGAAATTTTAATAGGCGGTAGAATAAAACTTCATGATACTTAAAAACAGCTTCAAATGCATATGTTAATGCAGCGACATCAAGCCGGCCTTGCATACGTTTTCTAGACATAATATTTATTTTTTTTGTTTTGGGCGCAAATGTATCTGACATCCACAACAAAAATTGAAAATCGCTTAAAGGAAAATAAGCCAAATTATTATCTTTTGTCCTGAGGGGGATACGTAAATGTTTGCTATTTTCGCTAATATTCTTGCTAGAATTAATAAGAGTACATAATTTTTCAATACTAGAATACACATAAAAATCATGTAATTCTATATCTGTTTCAAGTTTATTACGTATCTCTGAAAGAATACGCTCGGCAGACAATGAATTCCCCCCTAACTCAAAAAAATTATCGTTAAGTCCTATCCGTGATATACCTAATTCATCTGACCAAATAGAGGTGAGTTTTTTTTCTAAGGCAGAGCTAGGTGCTAGATAATATTCGTTGGTTAAATGCTTTGGCATAGGAAGTTCTGCATGATCTAATTTGCCGTTTGCTGTCAATGGAAACGCTGTTAGGAGTACAAATGCTGAAGGAATCATATAATGGGGAAAATATTTTTTATGGTATTGGCGTAATTCACTTTCACTTAGAACTATACTCACGTTTTTCAAAAGATAATAAGCAATTAACTGTTCTTCTTGCCGATGGTCTTTTCTAGAGATGACTAATGCGGCTTGAATAGCTGGATGTTTCATCAAGTACTGCTCAATTTCCATGAGATCAACTCGATATCCTCGGATTTTGACCTCAGAGCCAATTCTTCCTAAATATTCAAATACACCATTAGGCAGCCGCAGGCATAAGTCCCCTGTTTTATAAAGACGTTCGTTATTTTCTTTACCAACAGGTGCTGTGATAAATTGTTTCTGCGTTAAATCTAGTTGATTTAAATAACCACGTGCTAAGCATATCCCACCTATATATAATTCACCTGTTGCTCCGTCGGGAACCTGATGCAAATTCTCATCAAGAATATAAGCACTCATATAAGGGCCGATTTTTCCAATAGGAATATTTACTCCCAAATTGGAACAGTTTTCATAACAAACTTTATATTGTGAAACAGCAACCGTTGCTTCTGTAGGACCGTACTCGTTAAACAATATATGCTTAGGATAGAGAGTAAGCCAAGATATGCAATCCGCCGTAGATAAATTCTCTCCACCTAAAATAATTGTTTTTAAGTCAGGAAGTGTAATAAAGTTATTGTTTAGCTCATATAATAATAATTTAAAATAGCTAGGAGTTATCTTGATAGTATTGATGCGGTTATTTTTTAAATAATCAAAATAATGTTTAGTATTTTCTTTTATATCATTACTACAGATTACTATCGTTAAACCTATTAAAAGCGGTACAATTGAAGTAGTTAATGCCATGTCAAAAATATAAGAGGAAGAGAAATCAATATATTGTTGCAGCTGACAATCACAATATTCTGCAAACCAAAAACTATAATTAATAACGCTTTTATGTTCAATTAACACCCCTTTTGGCACCCCTGTAGAACCAGAAGTATAAATAACATAAGCTAAATTTTGTGGTGTTATAACGGAATCAGGATTATTGCTGGGCTGTTTATTAATTTCATTAATTACTTTATCAATAAGGATACAAGATCCTGCATAATCTATAAATTTTTTCTGCACATTGGAAGTTATGATCAAGAGTGGCGTATTATTATCTTTCAATTCAAGCAATAAACGCTCTTTGGGGTGGGAACTGTCTAATGGCACATAAGCACCGCCTGCTTTTAAAATGGCAAGTATCGTGATGAGAACGTTAATAGATCGTTCCATAGATAAAGCAACGTGGCTCTCTGTGGTAACCCCTTTTTCTATCAAGTAATGAGCTAGTTGATTTACTTTAGTATTTAATTCCGCATAAGTGATAGATACGTTGCCAAATATAATTGCAATAGCTTCCGGCATTTGTTCAACTTTTTCTTCAAATAATATAGGAATGGTAGTTGAAGTCTTCATCGATTATTTTTCAATCCATAGTATGGTTATCATCCATTTTCCCAAATGCAGCAGTTTTTTTCATATTTTTGATTCTTTCTCAAACAATCCATTAGGGTCTGTTGACAATTGGCTCTTTGAAGCGAAAAAAGAGAGAATCGAGGAAAAATTGGTTCTTGTTTGAGACGAATAGCAAGCTATTTAACGAAAACAAGAACCAATTGTCAACAGACCCTATATTTTCTATAAATTTATCCCACTGATCAATCCAAATCATATGACCACAATCATCATAAACTATCAATTTTTAATCGCCAACTCTTTCAGCAAATAGTGGAGTTTTAATGACCCTCTCCCTAAATTAACGAGCTCTGGTTATAGGTGTGCTATTATTATACTGTATTTGAGTATTTATTACTCTAACGGAGTTAGTTATCATGAACAAAATACTTGTAATTACTAAAACAGCTTCCGTGCTTGTTCTTGTATCTCTGCTCGGAGCAGCCTGTGTGAGTGGGAGGGTTTACTATGCTCATCCGTATTATTCTAGTTATGGGCAATCTCCAATTTATCCACTCACCTATAATTCATCCAATTGGTTAGGAAGCTACCCATCTGTTGGCGTTAATAGTGCATACCTTGGTGGGTATTCGGCATATCATCCTTTTGTAAATCAAGGATGGGGCGGCAATCAAGGTTGGATAATACATGAAGGTGGAGAATGGGGTGGTCATGAAGGATGGCAGGGAGGTGGGAATTGGGGTGGAGATGAAGGATGGCATGGAGAAGGCGGCCATGGCGATTGGCATTGACGCGATCTCTATACCCATCGTACCTCAAGATGCGAAGTTTGTATCGTCGGCTAAACGCGATGGGTATATCTAATTTGAGCACAGGGAAGAATCTTCATGCCGCAATAAAGAAGATTCTTCATTGTGCTCAGCATAAGATATTTCTAATACTCCGCAGACTCAACTGAGCATTTCATTTCCACTGCGCATGTATCCTATACTCGAAGCGTTGATAAATGTTTTTGCTTGTTATATAGTATCTTTTCATCCTCATTTGTGGAGAGTATTATTCTGAACAAGTCACCCTCTCATTTTCGCTGGTTTGTCATTGGAATTAGTTTTATTGCGATTTTTTTTAGCTATTTAGATCGCAATGCCTTATCTTTTGCCATTCGTCCTCTTGAACAACAGTTTCATTTAAATAATGAAGATTTTGGTATGATTGCAGCTGCCTTTGGGGTGGGTTATTTTATATTTACTGCCATAGGTGGCTTTTTAGCCGATCATTATGGCTCCCGCCGTATATGGACATTATGTGCCTTTTTTTGGTCTATTATGTGCATGATGTTTGGCGGTGTTGGAAGTTTTTTTGCCTTATTTACGCTTCGTTTAATGTTAGGAGTGGCCGAAAGCCCAACCTTTCCCTGCTTTGTGCGCGCTGCAACCAATTGGTTACCGGATGTTGAGCGAGGTCGTGCACTTGCCCTGGGACTGATTGCAGTGCCTTTATCCTCAGCTATTGGCTCGCCTGTATTATCGTTGTTGGTAACCTATATTGGCTGGCGCTGGATGTTTGTTTTTCTGGGTTTGGCCACACTTATCTGGGCATTTTGCTGGTATTGGCAATACCGGGATTCCCCCGCTGAAAGTGCTTATATTTCTGCTGAAGAATTAGATTATATAAGGAAAAATCAACATCTCGATGCAGGAGCAGCATTACCTAAGTTCGAATGGCGTTCTGTTTTAACTAATCCTACTTTAATATCAAACAATTATGCGTTTTTTTGTTTCGGTTATTTGCTTTTTTTTGGTAGTGCGTGGCTGCCTGGGTATTTAATCCAAACTTATCACATTGCTCTGAATAAAGCAGGCTTTTTACTAAGTGTTCCTTGGTTCACCGCGACAGTTTTAGTGCTGATTGGTGGTC
>JABEVJ010000140.1 GCA_013043985.1 Legionellales bacterium
AACGCCGTGTCGGTTGCCTTGTATTTCGCCTAGACGGCTCAACACCCGGCCCTGCGGCTACTCGGGGGTCGTCGCACTTCGTGTGCTCCTTCTTGGTAGTTAACCTCGTATCAATCTCTTTAAATTCAAGTAGTTTTCTGACAATATTGATCTCGCCTTTTTCACAAGCAAGATGAAGTTGGCTCATCCCACTCTCATCCTGAAAGTTGAGTGCATTTAAATTCATATCAGGCAAATTAAGAATTTCCTCAGCAAATTTAACACCGTTCTCAGCAAATCCAAGATAATAATATAATGAAACTATGCTGTTTTTATCTTCTTGAATTAATGCATTAGCTTTTTCAGAACCAAATTCAATGCCTAATCGAGATATTATTTTTGTTTTAACTTGCAATGCTAATTTAGAATTAGTGATGAATGCCTTTTTTTCATCAAATCTTTTTATTGATGTTTGGATTAAGCCTAAAGCGTCTAAACCTATGAACTTGGTTGAGGCAACATCAACTCGCGAATCATCTAATAATAATAATACTCCGCTCCAACTTTCCGATAAAAGAGCTGCTGCTAAGGGTGTTTCGTTATTTGAGCCTTTAAAATTTATCGCATTGATATGCAGCTTGTTTTCATCTGTAATATAGTACTGGCAAAACTCATTATATTTAGCCAAATTATTGCCCCGAAAATTAAGGACAACATATAAAAGATCGTCAAAAGGAATATTTTTATTCGGCAGTTCTTTGAGGGCATCGTAAAACTCAAATGAATATAACAAAGAGTGGAGGGATGTAAGGGTATGTTCCATGGTAAGACCATATTCGCATTTTTGTAGTCTTACTGAGCTTATTTGAATATTAAAGTCATTTTCAGGTGTTTTTTTTATTAATTATTTCGTTTTTATAATTTTATTGTTTAAGTCAAACCTATCCGCAACACTTTTTATATTTTTTTCCGCTGCCACAACTGCATGGATCATTGCGTCCAAGCTTTGGCGTGGCGTGACGGACAGGTTGCGCGCCATGATGATGATGCCCTTCAGCTGTTTCTTTTTTGCCATCTACATAATACCATTGCCCATCTTCTAATTTAAACTCACTCAACTCGTGCAAGTGTTGATGTCGTCCTTTTGCATCATTGTAATGAGCAACAAACTCGACATAACCTGTGGTAGGAAATGGCTGGTAACTGCGCACAACGTCCAATCCTTGCCACTCAGAATCTTTAGCAAAGCGGAGTGTTTTAACGGGATCAAAATGTTCGGCCGCTTTATCTTTCATCGTGTTTTTAAGATATTCCACATTGGCTAAGGTATGTGCTGTATAACGTGAACGCATCAAGGCTTCTGGATCAGGTGCTGGTTTATTTAATGTCAAATAAGGCTCACAGCAATCCTGATAGGTTTTGCCTGAGCAACAAGGGCATGTTGTCATAACGGTGATTCCTCTATAGATGAGACGCTTCGGGTATAAATTTTATAAGTTGTTGAAGAAAAATAGCCACTGCCTGGTTAGCCGCCTGCACTCCACCATAAGGGGTGTTTTGGAGAGCAGGAACAGTAATGCTAAATCGTTTGCCAGCAATAATGCGTTGACTGGAGCACTTCACTAAACGTACATCAACCACCAGTTCTACCTGACTGGGATTGGTCAGAAAGTTTTGATGCAGCTCAAGCAAGGTCGTGTCCAAACGTAAATCGGTGAAACCACTAAAAGGAGCTTCTGTCACGGCACTAAACTGATGTGTGTTTTGTAAGGATTCTGCTATTAATGGCTCGAGCATTCGGCGAGGCTCATCAACCCATTGATTTTTGGTGAAATAACCAAGCTCATAGGGATGCAAAATATAAGCCATTTTATCTGTATCATAACCCGCTGTTGCCTGGGGCAGTGAAACTAATAAAGATTGATTGCTTGGTTTCTTGACTGAAGCGTTGGAAGGAGGTACCACCGAAGTTAATTGATAAGTTGTTGAGTTGGGAATGCTTACAGGAGAGCAGCTTGTAATAAGAACTGCCATTAAAACCAGTATTCCCATCATGAAATGGGCGTGCAATTTTATCATGTTTACTCTCCGGGACCTGTTGGAGCGGGCTCTCTGCCGCGAATAATAACAGAAGGGTCAACTGCCATTTGCGAGCTCACACTCTTTACATTGGTAATAATGGCCTGCACATCCGTCAAAGAGCTAATAAGTTGCGGCATCAGCTGACTATTGACTGTTTGCATGGCAGTGGCTCCATTCGATAACATAATATCTGCTTTCGTTGCACTGATAGTCAGCTCTTTGGTCATTTGTTTAATCGATACGGCACTTTGTCGAACGCTCTCCATTACTTCTGGTAATTGTTTGCTGGCATTGGCGGTATTTTGAAGAGTCAGATTCGCATTATTAAGAATGGAATCAATTTTTTTGCTATTACGTTCGAGATCGTCTGAAATTTTTGAAAAGTTTTGTAGCGTATTTTGGATGGCTTGTGCATTTTGATGGTTTAGAAAATCTTTTAAACTACTGCTAATCCCTTTAACATTGTTAGTCAAATTATCAAGCGCCGTGTCCAATCGCAAGAAAAGCGAAGGTGCTGATGGAATCTCTGGATGATGGTGCCCCTTTTGGGCAACAATACGACCTCTACTGAGCACGCCGCCCCTGAGCTCAAGATAAGCAATACCTGTCAATCCTTGAGTTTCAAGTACAGCGGTGGTGCCATTATAAATCGGCGAGCCTTCTTGAATCGAGAGTAATAATCGCACATTTTGAGGATTTTTTGGATAAAGGTCGATTTGTGAAACATAGCCTATTTCAACCCCGTTATACTTAACCGGAGCACTAACGCTTAATCCTGATACCGACTCATGCATAAACGTAACATAAGTAACATACGTTTTATTGGAAAGACCAACAGATAACCAAAGGCCACCAATAAAAAGGGCAACAGTAAAAATAATGACAAATAAACCAACTCGGGTATAATGGGCTGTTGTTTCCATAAGTTCTCTTTCAGATCAACTTTTATCACCAACTGGCACGGCTGCCCGTGCTCGTGGTGTACTAAAATAAGCCTGTATTAATGGTTCCGGGTTCTTGACCAACTCCCTGATGGGTTGTACGGCTAATACCCTTTTTTGACCCAGAAACGCCACTCTATCAGGCACACGCCAAAGAGTATCCATATCATGGGTAATAATTATAACAGTTAAACCTAAACTTGCTCGTAGTTGTAACACGAGTTCATCAAAATCGCTAGCACTTTCAGGATCAAGCCCAGCAGTAGGTTCATCAACAAACAACAGCTCTGGATCCATGGCAATTGAGCGCGCGACAGCGGCTCGCTTTATCATGCCTCCGCTGAGCTCTGCCGGAAACAGATGTGCTGAGGTAGCAGGCAAATTAGCCAGCTTAATTTTTAACAGCCCAATAGCGTCAATGTCCGCCTCTGATAAATGAGTAAACTCGCAGAGTGGAAAACACACATTTTGCAATACGGTGAGACCACTGAACAAGGCTCCACTTTGAAACATGACGCCCCAACGTTGTTGCAAGCGTTTTTTATCAGCCAATCCCATCCCCACAATTTCTTCACCGAAAATGCGAATCGAACCTGCAAATACCGATTGCAACATGACCATCTCACGCAGCAGCGTGGTTTTACCCGATCCACTTCCCCCTACAATGGCTAAAATCTCGCCGCGCTGAACTTGCAGCGATAAATTTTCATGAATAATCTGTGAGCCAAAACGGGTAGAAAGCCCCTTAATATCGATAATTGACTCTTTTGGCTCATCCATTTTTCGAGCGGCCATCTATAATCCCAACTTGCTGTATAAAATAGAGAAAAAGGCATCGGCGACGATAATCATAAAAATCGCTTGAACCACACTGACAGTGGTACGCTGGCCTACACTTTCTGCGCTTTGTGAGACTTGCAAACCTTGAAAACATCCAACTGTCGCAATTAAAATAGCGAAGATCGGTGTTTTAATGATGCCTAATATTATCATTTTAACTGCAATCACGCTGCCAAAACGACTTATAAAATCTGCGTAGGCAATTGAAAACAACAATTTTGCCATAACCATCCCGCCAAAAACCCCTGCAATCATCGACAATACCGACAATAAGGGCAAAGCAACGGTTAAAGCTGCAATTTTAGGCAATATCAATAATTCGGTAGAGGACAGCCCCATGGTATTAAGCGCATCAATTTCTTGATTGAGTTTCATGGTACCAATTTGTGCGGCAAAGGCGGAGCCTGTGCGACCAGCGACAATAATGGCCGTTATTAAAGGGCCAAATTCCCGCAATATTGATATTCCCAGTAAATCAACTACATAGATGCTTGCACCATAGGTTTGAAGTTGCACACCCATCTGATAACACAACACAACACCGATTAAAAAAGAAAGCAGCGCAACGATGCCCATTGCCTGATAACCAGTACTATCAATGCCATGAAAAATGGCTGTCCAACGAATACGACTCGGATTTTTTATCCAAACCCACGTATTTACCGTGACCTCTCCTAAGAAAGAAACAAACAAAAGTGTTTGTTTTTTGACTTCAATCGCTGTCTTACCAATGCTTGATAACCAGTATTGTGGTTCCTCAGGGATTTGAGCTGCCTCAGCAGAAACATGGGTAACAAGCTGCATCAAGTGCTGCTGCTCATCATTAAGCTGAACCAAATCGCAGGTAATTTTTTGTTGTTTTAATACCTGGATAAATTGCAGGATTAAATAGGCACCATTCGTATCTAATCGCTGCATTTTTGAAAAGTTTAAAACCAGCGTTTGGCTGGAGGCAAAGGAAAATTGAGCAGGTTGCAACAATGTTGATGCTAGAAAAAGAGTGCTCCACTCGCCAGTGAAAAACAGTGTTTTTTCTTTTAATTCATATGATGGTAACTGATTTTCACTCAATGCGGTATTCCTAGGAGATCGGAGACTATCGCTAGCTTAACGCGGGCTTGGTCACAAATCAAGAGCCTTTTTCAGTACGATTTCCAGTATTACGTTTAGAATTATACGAATGAGGCGGTCTGGAACCAGAAGGGCGGGGAGAATTTCTCGCTGGTTTCAAACTATTGTTCTTTGTTACTAATGGCTTAGCTGGTGCAATAGGCTGTGTTTTTGGCTGAAATCCTTCAACTTTTTCACGTTTAATCGTCTGCTTAATCAAGCGCTCAATATCACGCAATAGCCTGGTTTCTTCCATACTAACAAAGGATATCGCATGTCCAGTTGCTCCTGCTCGTCCCGTGCGGCCTATCCGATGAACGTAATCTTCAGGAACATTGGGTAAATCAAAATTTACAATCTGTGGTAATTGTTCAATATCAAGACCACGTGCTGCAATATCGGTTGCGACAAGGATTTTCACTGCCCCATTTTTGAAATCTTGCAAAGCCTTCGTACGCTGACTTTGGCTTTTATTCCCATGTAAAGCGGCTGCGTGGATATTATCGAGTGCAAGCAGTTTAACGAGTTTATTGGCACCATGTTTCGTACGACTAAATACCAGGGCTTGCTGCCAAGCACCCTCGCGAATAAGATGCGAAAGCAATTGAGCCTTATGAGGCTGCTCGACACAATGAACAACTTGTTCTATTGCCGTGACTGTGCTATTACGGGCAGCAACGCTGATTTCAACTGGATTATGTAATAATCCCTTTGCTAAGGTACGAATCTCATTTGAAAATGTTGCAGAAAACAAGAGATTTTGACGTTTTTTGGGTAATAAATTAAGTATTTTTTTGATATCATGAATAAAACCCATATCGAGCATACGATCGGCTTCATCCAATACCAATATTTCGATTTGGCTCAAATTAATCGCTTTTTGCTGATATAAATCCAACAGGCGTCCAGGCGTGGCAACGACTATTTCAGCTCCATGGGATAATTGCCGTATTTGTGGACCAATATTTACACCACCAAAAACAACGGCTGAGCGTAATTTTAATAATTTTCCATAATCCAGCACACTTTGATGAACCTGTGCGGCTAATTCACGAGTTGGCGTTAAGACAAGAGCCAGAGCGTGAGTGCTTTTTGCTCGTGCCTTTTCATTTAAGCGCTGCAAAAGAGGTAAAGTAAAACCTGCAGTTTTACCTGTTCCTGTTTGCGCCGAAGCCATAATATCCAAACCGCGTAATGCTGGTGGGATAACTTCTGTTTGTATAGGGGTTGGGGTAATGTAACCTTTCGCATGAACGGCGGTTATAAGTGGTTTTGATAAACCAAGGGCTTCAAATGGCATTGCTATTTCCTGAGTAGTATATACCCATCATACTTCAAGATGCGATGGGTAGAGTGCTTTATTGCAATTTCAATTCTGGCATCCCAAATTTTTGTTTTTTGTTCTGTTTATCTAAAAAAACATTTGGTACGTAATGTCAGTAAGGAAATGAATTACCCATGCACTAAGCCAACAGAAAAAGCAAAGGTGAGAGATCATAGATAGAATGGAAATAGTAACACTCTGGCCAGAATTTGTCAAGTTGAATTAATTTAAAATTGATATGTGTATTTATCTGGGTATATACCCCCGCGGTAGGGAGTCCGCGGGGGTATACAAACTAGTGACTGCCGCGATTTACGCTGCCTGCTACAGGAGCTTCATCCAGCACTTTCTCCATAGTTCTAGCTACTTCAAGTGCTTTGCTCGGCTTTGCGAACATCATATTGCGATTATTTGCTATGGCTCCTTCTACAGGAGTCTCAGCATTGATTCGTGCAGCTTTTTTATTAATATGTTTCTCATGCAGCTCAGCCAACTTTTCGCCCGCTCTGAATCCAAGCACTGGTGCTTCGATCAAAAGCGCAACAAGAGCCAGAGGAGGAGCAGCAAGTCCACCAACACCAGCTAGAAGAGCCAGTACATCAGCAGCGCCCTTTCCGGCCTCAACTGCATTATCTAGCTTTTTAATTTTACTCATAAAAACTCCTCATCTCGCTTTCTATACTTTTAGTATATCTGACTTAGATTAAGTAATTATTAAATTGATTTTTTTGAATAAAAGAATCTCTGTGCCGGGCATTTTTCTGTGACTCCCGTGAAGGTGGGAACCCAAGTATAACCATGCACCGAGCAAGCTTGACGAGGGTGCTGCCCTCAATCAGCTTGCAAAAAAAGAGAACATTTAACTGTTTTTTCAGTATGAGCGTGTAGGCTAACCGAGGGGTGCTATGCTTCAAGGCCTAAATTAAGGTGTTTGTTTTCAAATACAATTTTTTCAAGCTCGTTGGTCAATGTCGATACATTGATTGTCTTGGCTGGATTAAATATTTTCATCAAAAAACCAGGATTTTGCACAGACTCTGCAATTAAATTTGGAAGTTGTTGTTTTATCTCTAAAAATTGAGAATTTGTTAAACTCTCAATTTTTATCTGTTTAATTGCAGCAATTATAGCCTTGAATACAGCTTCATGTCCTTGCTCGTTTAGCTTTGGCTGGCATTTCGTTGCATACTGAGCTAATTGCTCTGACAACAATTTTGTAATAAATTCATTTCCTTCGATATATAACAGGGGGGCATCATTATTAATATTCAGCAGCTCACACTTTTCAATTAAATTTTTGTTATCTTCAAATCGCTTCATTCCGAGTTTAATTTCTTCACAAAGCTCATCGATAGAATACGCATCAAATTTATCCCGATACTCTAATATGGCTGGAGAGAAACCCTGTTGTAAAAGAAGTTTATTAAGCAGAATCACTGCCATTGTGCGGCAGTTTCCATCATCAAACGGATGAGTAAGCTCCAGTGCATGAATACACTTTGCGATAACACAAATTTTATCATCTGGATTGACTGCCAACCCCATTTCCAAATGAAAATTAGCAATGATCTTATCCAATCGCGCACGCATCGCAGGCTCAGAAAGCACTCTTATCGAAATTATAAAATTATTACTGCGTATTTTATTGAAAACTTCATCTATATCAACAGCTTTAGCAATCGTTTTGGTATTAATTTTTGTTGAAAGATCAGAGTTTTCAATACTAAAATAATCATCACCTTGAGTAATTTGAGCAAGTAACTCACTCACTCCATTTCTACTGCAATTAGTTTCCTTCTCTTTTATTTGTAAACCAAACTCGACACCATAATTAGCTCGCAAAGTAACAGTAAAAGGTACGAGTCTGGATGAAGTTTGTTCCTGGTCTGGCTCAGCCATATCTGCTTCTATCCATGTTTCTATACGATTAGTATACTTAATTGCAGCGGCATGCAAGTCAATCAAATGCTCCGTTGAAAGTGGAATATTACGTGTTTCTAATAAAAAATTTAAAGCATTAAACATGCTTTTGAGATAACCGGGCTCTTCATCTGCCATCCAGGCTGGCCCATCTTTGTCATGATCAATTAAATCGACAAGAATATGCCATAAAAAATTGATCGGATAGGTGGCAATAAAACGAGATTTTGAATCTTGAAACATGACTTTCAACTTATAAAAAAGGAGGTTATGAATTCTAAAAAAAGCAAGCCAGTGCGGTGGAGATTTTTCACTGAACCTGAATCCCAGCTGGCCTTATTTTACAATATGTTCCAGAATTGTGCAACTCGGTTTTTAATTTAGTTAAATCAAGTGCATTTTTTGTATTATATATATATGATGCATATCCCTGATTGAAGAATACCTCGTAATTACTTTGTGTATTTTTAAATAAGCTAAAAGTCATGTCTGCTTTTTTATAGATCGCTGCATTTCCTAGCTCCTTTATTTTTGTGATGACCGCGGAAAGTTGGGTTTGATTTAGTTCATTTAGCCCATTTGCTGAACTAAGCGCGTGACTTACTAAATCAAGTGTTTTCTTTTGTATCTTAGGGGACAATTTTGCCCAATTTGTGCATTGTGATAATGCTTCTTGCGCAATGATTCTTGCTATTACCTCATTTTTATTCACATAAACAACCACATCCTCTTCCATACCTGAAGGCAAATTGATTGCATCATTATTTTTATAGGAATTAAACAAGTCCATACCATTTTTTATTTCTATGCAAAGTTCATCAATAGAATAAGCATCAAATCGATTGGGGTTTTCCAAAATTGCAGGACAAAGCCCTTGCTCAATCAGCAATTTATTTATTAATAAAACGACAATTGTTCTGCAATTACCATCCAAAAATGGATGTAAGACTTCGAGACTATGTATACATTGTGCAATTGCATGTATTTTATCATCTATATCAATTGAATTCTTGATGTCCTGGTTGTAATTGCTAAAAATCAGGTTAATTTGCTCGGTAAGTTCTTCAGCAGATTGATGACTGGCAACCACCCAATTACCCTCTTTTAGAGTGGATAAAAGATTTTCAGGAAGTCCCGGTGAATCATGAGTAATGTTTTCTACTGTACCTGCTTTGTTAAAATAATATCCAGAATCTTTTTTAAGTATTTCTTCAAAAATTTCTTTTACACCATCCTCGGTCGCATTTTGATGTAATCCTGAAAAAATTAGATTAAATGTATTTTCGGTATCTTTAAGTTCAGGATCAAGTTTTAGAGGCTGTTCTTTAATTAATATTTGACTGTTCTCATAGACCTCATACATTTGAATCGTTGAAACAGGCGCCGTGCAGACGTTCTGTAGCTTGATAAGAAACCCAGCTGAAAGCTCTCCATCAAGTGTAGATAAGATAAAATTTAAACCCGCAAACATCCCTTTAAGATAACCAGGCTCGCGCTTATCAAAGCCCATTGAGCCCGATGTCTCCTGTCTGTTTCCATCTATTAACAATTTCCATAAGGAGTTAGAATTATAGTTTTCAAAATTTTCTATCATGGCATTAATTCTCAGTAGTTTATAATTAAATTTTAGTATAAATATATTATGCCAATATTAATTTTGCCGTATTATAAGCTAAGTTTTTCTATTATTATTCTCGCGAAGGTGGAAGCTCTGCATGAAAAAGCTTCATGACAGGTTTCAAGATGGTTCTCATACAGTATATACTTGCACTCAACCCTGTTAATTGGAGCAATAAATGAAATGGAAGCTAACCGTTATCGGTAACCCCATAGCACACAGTAAATCTCCCTTGATTCATGCCGAATATGCCCGGCAAAGCGGATTTGAGGTTATGTATGATAAAACGGAATCACCACTTAATGACTTCAAATCCACCATCCAAATCTTGCAAAAAAACGGTTATTATGGTGCCAATGTAACTGCACCATTTAAAGAAGAGGCATATGAGCTCTCTGCCTCCAGTTCAGACAGAGCAAAGATAGCCCGCGCGGCAAATATCTTGATTTTTTTAGCGGATGGTTCCATTCATGCGGATAACGCGGATGGTTCAGGATTAATTACAGACATTCAGATCAATCATACATACGCCTTAAAAAACAAAAAAATACTTATCCTTGGTGCTGGCGGTGCAGTGAGAGGTATTTTGTACCCAATTTTGCAGACAAATCCACAAGTAGTCATTATCGCAAATCGGACAGAAAGTAAGGCTAAAAGCTTAGCAGATGAATTTTCTCACTATGGTAAAATTTTGCCATCAGTCTTCAATGAGATGAATGATGATGATTATGATGTCATCATTGATGCAACCAGCTTTGATGCTTGGCCGCTGCCTGTTTCTGATAAGATTTTTACTCATTGCAGTTTAGTCTACGATTTAAAATACAGCCATGAATTGACACCTGTGCTGGAAAAAGCGACCAGATACGGTGTCAAGAAATGTCTGAATGGTTTTGGTATGTTAGTGGAACAAGCAGCAGATGCATTTGCACTCTGGACCGGGTTTAAGCCGGATACAGCAGCTTTATTAAAAGACAAAATTTAAGAAAAAACTGGGTATATAGTCACCGCGATTGAGATCGCGACTTTCTAAAATATTTTTGAGCGCTCGATGTCATTCCGTACGAAAGTCGCGCTTGAAGGCGAAAAGAGTCGTGAGCTTCATACGACTT
>JABEVJ010000141.1 GCA_013043985.1 Legionellales bacterium
AACGCCGTGTCGGTTGCCTTGTATTTCGCCTAGACGGCTCAACACCCGGCCCTGCGGCTACTCGGGGGTCGTCGCACTTCGTGTGCTCCTTCTTGGTAGAGCAGCTGACTCTTAATCAGCGGGTCGTTGGTTCGAAACCAACACGGCCCACCAAATTCCGCTGATAAATCAAGAAGTTACAGACCTTTTAAGGTGGTTGTTTTTTAACCGTTTTCTACTATCCAGACTTCTTTCTACTAACCCTAATTTAACGGCTTGACCCTCTGAACTCCACTAATGTATATTCCGGTTGTTTTTTGATCACTATGGCCAAGTAACTGACGGGCGTTTTCCCGTCCTGCTACCCTCTCTATATCCGTTGCAGTTTTCCGACGAATGTCATGAAAGCGGAAACGTTCTTTAATTTTTTTTTCGTCTATTCCTTTGCTGACTATTTTTCGCCAAACTGCTCGAAAGCCATCAGACGTATATTCTTTACCCGATTGATTGGGGAATAACAAATCGCTTCCCAAATTTAACGCTATTTTTTTAGCCTTATCTATGAGTGCTGACAAAGTTTCATTCCACTCAAGGGTACTAACCACATTCCTGCGTAAAAGAGGCATAAGGCTGTAAGCCTTGCAAATAAAGGCTTGCGGAGCATTGAAATGGCAATTTTAGCAAAAAACTTTCCCTAAAAAAACAAAAGCACTTCTTCAAAAAATCGGCTAAACACCGCGTGAATCAGAGCTCATCATTGCTATCATTCCCGAAAAAGAACTTTTTCGGGAATGATATCTTATTTGACGTAAAACAAACCATTTATTGATTTAAAATTGGGCACTAAATCTTTCCCTAAATTGACCCATTTAGGGAAAGTTTTATCTTCGTTTCGTTGCGTTTACTGTCTTTAACCTGTAGCATTGCAAGGCAACCAAACACCTTTTTAGGGAAAGATTGAAACTTCCATGACAAAGCCACCTCAAAAAATGACCAATATTAAACGTCGCGAACGTGAGTTTTTAACTCCACATGAAATTGAGCTCCTGATGACCGCTGCAAAAAAGCAAGGTCGGCATGGTCAGAGAGATGCCACCATGATCCTGCTTGCCTATCGACACGGATTGCGTGTCTCAGAATTGGTTTCATTGCGTTGCGTTGGCAGCAGATTGATTTGATATCCGGTTTAATGCAGGTTAATCGCCGTAAAAATGGTCTCAACTCACTTCATCCGCTTTTTGGTCCTGAACTGAGAGCCTTACGCAAAATAAGGCGAGCTTATCCGCAGACTGATTATGTGTTTATTTCTGAACGCGGAAGCCCCATGATCGACTCGACATTCCGAAAAATTGTTGCCAGAGCGGGTGTTGAAGCGCAATTAGGCTTACCCATTCATCCGCATATGCTACGACACTCAACCGGATATAAACTGGCAAATGACAATCAGGATACGCGCACCATACAACAATATCTCGGGCATAAAAATATCCGTCATACCGTCCGTTATACGGAGCTTTCGGCAGAAAAATTCACCCATCTTTGGCCAGACTGATGAATACAAAATTTTCACAGTATAGCCTGATCGAATATGGCCATTTGAGTGAAACAGACTTTGACCTAATAAAAAAATGTCGCGGTGAGCATAATACCCTTGGGTTTGCTTATCAATTAATTTTTATTCGATTATTTAACCGAGTACCTTGTCAATTTCCGCTGGAAATTGTCAATGAAATAGTGATTTATGCGGGTATGCAGTTATCATTGGATATTTCCGTTATTTCGCGCTATTCTAAAAATAAAACGAAAATATCTGACCATCAAAAAATAATTATTCGCTATCTTCAATTTCAAGAATCTGATGATCATGCAAAAGACTTGTTGAAAAACTTTATTTTTCAACAAGCCTTACAATTTGAACCAATCAGTTTATTGCAAATTAAATCCATTGAGTTTCTTAGAAATTTAAAAATTCTTTTACCCGCTGAAGATACATTACTGCGCATTATAAAAGCCAAAAGAACCATAGCCAGGCAATTGCTATTTGACAAAATTCATGCTTGCCTCTCTCCTGATATTATCAACAAACTTGATCTATTACTTGAGGTAACATCTGATTATTCACCCATTGAAAAATTGAAGTCTCCTATTAAAAATGCCTCTTCCGATACGATACTGAATTTGGTTGAACGTTCACAGACTATTATTGCAACGGGAGCGTTACAAATTGATTTGACACAGGTAAACAACAATTATCAACGTACACTTGCTAATGAAGTAAAACGTTGCTCTGCCGATAGAATACGAAAAATGGAGCCAACAAGACGCTATACGGCGTTAATCTGTTTCCTTAAACAAGCCCATCAGAACAACATGGATTTATTGATAGCGAGCTACATCAAATTAATGAATTCTTCCTATACGCGTGCAGATACCCAGGTAGAAAAGCAATTTAAAAAAAATGAAGCCTTGATTCGGGAGTCATTAAAAAATTATGAGAGCATAAAAGAGGTCATTCGAGATAAAACGATCCCCGATCTTGAGTTACGGCAGGTTCTTTTTGAAAAATTTTCAGATGAACTCGAAAAAGACCTGCCTGAAATTCGAGCATTTTTGAAGGGAAAAAATATCGAAATATTTAAATCATTTGTGGGAAAATATGCTTATTTTAGGCAATTCACTCCAAAATTCT
>JABEVJ010000142.1 GCA_013043985.1 Legionellales bacterium
CAGCCGACCTCGAAAATGTTTGGACTATCAAACTCCTTTTGAGGTGTTTAGTAAATCTTGTCACAAAAAGGGAATTGCACTTCGCATTTGAATTCGCGCGTCCTATGAAGTACGATGGGTATAGCTAGCCCATATTAAAATTTTCATCCAACAAGCGTTTAGCCATAATAACCCGCATAATTTCATTGGTGCCTTCTAAAATTTGATGCACGCGCAAATCCCGGAAGTACCGCTCAATGGGGTAATCTTGTAAATAGCCGTAACCACCAAAGAGTTGAAGTGCGTCATTACAAATTGCAAAACCTGCATCGGTTGCAAAACGTTTTGCCATCGCGCAAAGCATAGCTGCTTCAGGATGTTTGTTATCAATCGCAGATGCTCCTCGATAGACCATCAAACGACTGGCTTCAAGTTGTGTTGCCATGTCAGCAAATTTAAATTGTATTGATTGAAACTCATGCAAATGCTGGCCAAACTGACTCCGTTCATGTAAATAGTCGCGGGTTTTTGCTAGACACTCAGCTGCACCGCCTAATGAGCAAGCAGCAATATTAATGCGTCCACCATTCAAGCCTGAGAGTGCGATTTTAAACCCCTGTCCTTCATCACCAAGTCGATTGCTAACAGGTACTCGGCAATCTTCAAAATAGACCATGGTAGTACATTGACTATGCCAACCCAGCTTTTTTTCTGCTTTTCCAAAACTCAATCCTGGCGTGCCTTTTTCAACTAAAATGCATGAAATTCCCTTCGAGCCAGCTTCCCCTGTGCGCACCATACAAGCATAGACATCGCTGGTTGAGCCGCCAGAAATAAAGGACTTTGAACCATTCAGAATATAGTGATCACCCTCTCTCCGTGCGGTTGTTTTTAAAGCCGCCGCATCTGAGCCAGAGCTTGGTTCCGTGAGGCAATAGCTGGCAAAGGAATCCATTTTTACCAGTTGGGGTAAATATTTTTCTCGTAGCGTATCATCCGCATAAATATCAATCATCCACGCCACCATGTTATGTACAGACAAATAGGCTGAGGTTGAAGGACATGCTCTTGCTAATTCCTCGAAAATGATGGCTGCATCAACGCGGCTTAAGCCACTTCCGCCACTGGCTTGTCGCACATAAATGCCTGCAAGTCCAAGCTGGGCGAGTTTTCTAAGGGTATCAATTGGAAAAAAATGTTGTTCATCCCATGTAGCGGCGTGAGGATGCATTTCCTCATTAGCAAATTGTTTGATCATTGCTTTGATAGCAAGTTGTTCTTCATTGAGTTCAAAATTCATCCTTTGCTCCTGAGTATCGGTGAGTATACCCATTGTACTTCAAGATGCGAAGTTTGTATCAAGGATAAACGATGAGGACGACATGATGGTGACTGAGAAAAGCAAAGGAATAGTACATACTATTTCGAGCTTTTCGTAAGGAAGCATCATGTCGGCATCGCGTTTAGTCGACGATACAAACTTCGCATCTTGAAGTACGATGGGTATATATATCATACCCACTCAATGGGAAAATGTCAGCAAGCCTACTGCGAAAATAAAACCTTTGTCCGTTTTTGTAATAAACTCAAATATTTTTTCTGCATGGGTTCAGATAAAAAGCTATTACGGATTAAGGTTTCCCAAGCGGGTAAGTTCGCCTTAATTAAATTTAACGCTTTTTCAGCAATCGAGGGTAGTAACTCTAATTTTTCTTGTGAAAAATAGATAAGCAAATCCTTTTTGGTTAAATTATTTTTTTTTCCATTGAGTGGAAGGGCTATCTCTTCTTTGGTTTGATTAACGGCAATAGCCGTGTTAAGCAAATCATAAGCAGGTGAAAGAGTCACAATATCATTTTTTGTGATTAATGAAAAATTTTTCAAATGCATATCTTCATTGCCAATCAAAAAATTAAACAATGTGATTAGAAGTAGTTTTTGTTTTTCAATTTGTGGAAAGGTGCAGTTTTTGTTGATGATAGCAACGACTTTTTCCATCGATGATTGATATTTTGTATCACGCGTATGCTGACTTAATTGGGCAAAATCTTCAACGTTTAATTTTACCTTCTTGCTAATTCGGTCAAATCGTTTAATAAAATACGTCAAATTACCATCTTTTCCATAAACCATTCCGTGAAGCGGAATATTAATACCGATTATGCTGGCTAAACGCATAGTGAGATCTTCATTTTCAGGTAATTCAGGGTAAAGATCGCTTGGTGGTTTTAAAATATAATCTCCTCCTGTATCGACGATTTCGAATTGATTTGCGGCAATATTCAATCTAGCGCTCACTTTATATTGAACACCTTGAATTGACATCTTGCTTGCACGCTGCACAGACTCTTGTCTTAAATCGTTGGAAGTAAAGGGTAAATCATGCAGCTCAGATAATCGGGATGATAATAAAGCGAGACCCGTTGCTGAATATTTTTGTGTACTCTGAATGCTTTCATAACTGATCGGGCAGCGATGTGACGTATTCATAATTCGATCTCTTCAGCGGTAACTGCACCTACCATATCTTCGCCAACGCACATCAATTGACTGAAATAATCATGGCGATCAATTTTTTGTAGTCGCAATAATCCTTCTAATTGCATTCCTTCCGGCAACAAACCGTCAAAGAAAGGAGGGAACATTTCAAAATGATAATGTTTTCCTTTAAGCGGCATGGTGAGAGAAATAGGATTCCCCTGATAATCAGGTAAATAAGCTACTTCATAGCTTTTGCCATAATTTATTTCGCTGAATATTGCGGCTGGAATACCATTAACCTTAATCAGGGCTTTACGCATCAGAATAACTCCATGGGTTCAGTCAATAGCGGGCTTTGACAAAGCAATTGAATATTTAAGATACGTAGTACTTTTTGAAGTGTTAGCAATTGAACCGTATTTTTACCATGTTCAATATCAAAAATAACGGTCTTGCCAACGCCCGCCAGCTCAGCGAGTTGCTGTTGTGTCAGCCCGCTTTTTTTTCGATGACTTTTTACTATTTGAGCCAATTTCATTATTTTCTCATTTTTTACTGCCATAACAGTAATTATAGCGATATTTAATATAAAAGACTATCAAATATTATTTTTTAGACCATATTTACTGTCAAAGCGGTAATTTCAGGCCTAATCAGCTTAGAAAGAGGTTAAACAGGCAGTTTTGTTAGCTTTTTACTGCCAAGACGGTAAATTCAAAAGAATTTTACGGCTCAATTTGTTTGTGGGGTTAAAGTACAATGGGTATATACCCTGAGGTATCGACACATAAATTGAGAAAAAAACGTTAAATTTTAATAGGTTAGCTACTATCACGTAATTAAGGTTTTAGCACTGAAGC
>JABEVJ010000143.1 GCA_013043985.1 Legionellales bacterium
ATATTACATAATTTGATCTTTTTAAGAAAAAAGTTTTAAAATTACGAACTTTATAAGTTAATGTAATTATTTTCCAATTAACTTATGGTAAATCTGTGCAAGAGTCGTGTGAGAGCCTTTTGCATCCATCAAAGGGTACCAGATAAGAGTAATCATTAAGGAAAAATGATGGTTTTTTCAACGAAAGAAGTTATCCAAAAAATAGCAGAAGAGCATGGTACTCCTTTTTACCTTTATGATGCTCACGTTCTTAGCAAATCATTTTTGGCATTAAGAGAAGCCTTACCAAAAGAAGTGGATATTTTTTATTCTATCAAAGCCAATCCGAATATTGCATTGTGTAGCCAGCTTAGAAAACTGGGCTCTTGCGCCGAGTTATGTTCTTTCTATGAAATACAAGCGGCTTTAAAAGCTGGCTTTACACCGGAAAACATTATTTTCGTTGGACCAGCCAAGACAGATAAAGAGATCGTAGCCTGTCTAGAGCTAGGGATTTATGCGCTGGTTTGTGAATCACAACATGAATTAAAACGAATTTCCGAGTTAGCCAGACAACGCAATATAACAGCGCGCGTTGCCTTAAGAATTAATCCATCTCATGTTTCAAAAACAGCATTGCTTAAAATGGGCGGAAAACCATCGCAATTTGGTATGGATGAAGAGCAAGTTTTTAATAATAAAGATTATTTTATATCTATGCCGAACATTCAGATAATGGGTATTCATATATACAACGGTACACGTATTTTAACTGCTGATACCATCGTTGAAAATACGCAATATATATTAGAGTTAGCATCAAGGTTAAGCACTGACTGGCAAATAAAATTTGAAATGATTGATATTGGTGGCGGTTTAGGTATTCCTTATTTTGATAATGAGGAAGAACTTAATATCAACGAATTAAAAATAAAACTTGAGCCCATTATTAAACAATATATCGCCAATTTCCCACAAACCCGGATTATTTTGGAAAGTGGACGATATCTGGTCGCTACTTGTGGGGCATTAGTCAGCAGAATCGTTGATATCAAACATTCGAAAGGGGAACAGTTTGCTATAACAGATGGTGGCACTAACTGTCATATGGCAGCAGTCGGTGTAGGGTCTTTCATTAAGCGGAACTTTCCCATAAAAGCAGTCAGACAAAATGAAAATCTCTCCGATGGCTTTGAAGAATACAATATAACCGGACCGTTATGTACGCCCGGCGATTTAATTGGAAAACAGGTTTTATTACCAACATTAACAATCGGCGACTTTATATTGGTGATTAATTCGGGTGCATATGGCCCTACCGCGTCACCAGTCATGTTTTTAAGTCACGGGTTTCCCGCTGAAATTTTATATCAAACAGACAATTTTAGGTTGATAAGAGAAAGATTTACCGAAGAAGAGTTTTTAGGCAAGCAATATTTCATTAATACATAAAGGGGAAGAATGATGAAAAGCTTTATTTTTGAAAAAATTGGAGAGGCATTGATGCAGACATTAAGTTTGAATCAGGATTTTCAGTTTGAAGAGCATTTAAAATTAAAGGACGATTTGGGGTTGGACTCCATGTCATCATTAACATTTTTAATGGCACTTGAGGATACCATTGAAGGATTTGAAGTAGATCCCGACACCTTAGAGATGGAACACCTCGAAACAATGGATACCATTGCAGAATATGTACTTCAACAGGTGAAACGCTTCGGGTATATACCTGAAGAAAACAGTATATATGATGCAGCAAAAGTGGCCTAACAAAGGTTTTGGATATGTACATTACAGATAAACATTATCTTGTTCTTCCGGCAAAAAAAGTCGTTAGCCCAAGAGACAGATTTATACGTTATTATAATGATTTGGCTGATCTTGAGAAACAATCAAGACCCACTGATGAAATTTATTTAACCGGTGATCAATATAGCTATGCTGAATTAGGGGATGCTATTTTACACCGTTATAAAAATGATAATGTGTTGAACAATCTTGAGTTACTAGTCATTTGTTACTGGGGACATGAATTTGATCCTGATTATTCATTTGGTGCTTATTTATGTGATAAATATAACATAAAAGCAAAAAATTTTGATATTTGTGATCAGAGTATTCTGTCGCCAGTAACTGCTATACAGGTGATACAGTCTTTTTTTCATAATAAACAAGTGAGCAATGCCTTATTGGTATGCTTTGATCAAACCACCATACCAACGGCTGCCAATTATGTTGGATCCAAACCGGAGAAAAGCTCGGTGGCATCTGTTTTATTCAGTAATCAACAATCTGATATTAATCAATATCAGATTGTTGATTCTAAATGTTTATCAAAAAGTGCATTAAAACATCACAACTTTTCGGGTAAAACAATAAATCTTGTTTATTCAGATACGTCAAAATTTGATTATAGCTCTGCAGGCATTATGTCATCACTATTTCAGAAAAAATATTTTCAACAAGGTGGTGGTGAAACCCGTTTTTATGTACACGATATTGAGAGCAGCGATGTCGGTATAGTAACAGTAAAAAAATCAAGCATGAACAAGAATAAGGATATTTTAATATGAACGATGTTATACAACTATTTAATATACAAAAACCAATCGAATTCGACTTTAGCAATTCACTACAAGATATCTATCGTCAATCTTTCTCTGACGACACAACTGCATGTTCATCAAGGAATTTTTTTATCATACTCGATAATGATAAAGCACAAGAGTCATCATTTTATCACGGTTTACTTATTGAAAATAAAACATTAAATAAACAGAAAATTCTAATTGGTAAAATACATATTTATGACTCCATTTTGTCACCAGTCACTACTGACTTTAAGAAAAATCTCATTGAAATGGAAGTGGTATGGATTAAGCGTTTTTTAGATGGTGTTGTTGAGCATTTGACCACCCGTGAATCTGAAGGTAGAAAGTTGACAAACCATAATTCCATTCGTATGTCACTTGGACACATTATTAATAAGATTGCAGAAATTGGCTGCCTGACAGTAGATGATAATGTCATTAACGTGCCAGTGGAAAAATATATAAGCAGCATAATCGAAAGTGCATGTAATGAACTTGCAAAGCTAGCAGGTGGCCGAGCTTTTTTAGCCGGTAGCATAATCGATATGCTGGTAACATTTAAAATTATAAATACCATTTACCTAGCCTAAGGGATCGTAATTATGCACAATATTAACTATGAGTTAGCATCACAATATTATCCAGCATCGATATTGGATACCATTAATTTTTTCCGAAATATTGCTATGGAGATAGATAGCAGTGCGGAAAGCATTCAGAATCATCTACAACATCCCGGAATACATAATCTTTGTTTTGATAGAGAGAGCACCTGTCTGGCAAGAACAAAATTACTTGAGGCACTATCTTATGGGGATGCGAGTGTTTTACTTGCTTGTCCTGGGCCATCTCTGTCGGGTTTGATGTTAAGAGAGTTAGGCAGTGAAGAACAAAAAGCTTATTTTTTTAATTATATAGAAACAAATAAAGCGACATCGCGAATTCAAATGCGAAGTGCAATTCCCTTTTTGTGACAAGATTTACTAAACACCTCAAAAGGAGTTTGATAGTCCAAACATTTTCGAGGTCGGCTG
>JABEVJ010000144.1 GCA_013043985.1 Legionellales bacterium
CTGCACAATATGAATAACTATTGCTGGTTTTAATCGTTTCATATGACGAAAAATAGCGGCGTCATAAACCCCTAAATATGAAACGCTTCGGGTATATTGCTTCGATTTTTTTACTGCATGAGCTAAATCAGAAACTGTTGAAGTTTCCATTTCAACTAACATTCGAAGCAACTGTTCTTCAGTCGGTGATATATCGTTACGTTTTATTCTATCATGAGCTAATCTTCGCACCATCGGCTTGGCGATATCCAGGCTAATTCTATCGGTTAAGTCTCCAACATGAAAATCACTCATTAATCGTTGTAATAGCCCAAAAATATAACGCAATCGGCCTTTTGTAATATCATACAGATAAAAGAATACTTCATTATCTATAAGTAAATTAGCTTTAGGGTTCTCCCGATAATATTCAATTCGTTTATTAATTAATAGTTCGAATTCTGGTTTTGTTAACGGCTCCAGTTTAACTTCATAACTAACAATATCATCTAAACGATCAACTTCTTGAGCAATGAAGCGACGTAATCCAACATCGCCAACAAACAACCAGGTCATCCCTTTGTATCACAATACATGACAGTCAACAACATTTAGATGACCATTATTGACGATGGTTGACTATGCTCTATAAAATAATTGGGTATAGATATTGCTCAAAAGAGAACTTGATTTTTTCGTATTACTGCGACCGAATAAATAGCACGCCCCCATTCCAGTCATAGGCCGGAATAGTGGGGGGGCGATGAGAGGGTTTATAATAAACAATCTTAGTTTGATCTTGCTGGTTAAGCGACATCAATTCTTTAATGGGTGGCGGCAAATTGGCAAATTTGTTCTGATATTGATTACCTTGCCAGAATTGATGCGGATGGGGCGATTGATATTCAATGGTTCCTATCCATAATGGTGTGGGATTGTCAGTTAATGAGATATTGGAGCGCCACAGTTGCAGCAAGAGTATATCTTTCAAACCTGTTGCTGTTTTGGTAGCGATTAAAACGGGTTTTTGACCCAGATATAACGGCTCCAGCAATGGGGTTTTTCTTTCTTTATCATAAGTTGAAATATTGGCAATTGTGCTGATGATGTCTTGTTTCGGCTGAATTTTCCAGCCTTGTTGTTCAAGTGAATGGCTTATCATCTTTATTCCCCCCAGCCATTGTACATTCATGATCTGCACTGGCTTGCCGATTCGACTCAACCGATATAAGGGCTGTGAGCTTGTTGTTTGTGCCCACCAGGTATTTTCTGTCAAGTGATAGCTCGGCCACAAAGGAGTGAAGTTAGTCACTAATTCGCGGTAGCCTTGTACCATTTTTACTCCCCAGGCAAGAAGAAGGGTGGTGATGAGTACAATCAGAAAAGATTTTGTATTTAGTGTGTAGATGATGTGACGTCTGAATGAAAGCGCAACAAGCAATAATACCCAGCCACCGCACAGTATCCCTGCAATAATATCGGTCGCCCAATGTATTCCTAAATAAAACCGTGAAAAAATAAGAAGCGTGCAAAAAGAAATGAGGCTGTAGTAAATACAATGTCGTCGCAGTGGAATCGTCATGGGGCGTGTAATGACAATGCCGAGAAAACCATAAATAACAATGCTCAATGCAGTTTGCGTGCTGGGAAAAGAATTACCCGTGACCATTTCCACCAATCCGCTCGGGCGCGGGGAAAAAATAAGCTCATTACATAAACCGACTAAGCCCATGATTAAGAGAGGGCCGAGTAACCAATGTAGGGCAATTTGCCAATGACGGTGAAATAGAAGCCAGATAAAACCGACAAGTAGAGCAGTGAGCACTACGCTGTTAGCGCTGAAAAGCATGATGCCTATCAGAAAATAAGAGCCTATTTTAGTATGGATGTTAAGTAATAATTGATGAATAGGTTGATTCAGATGCGTGATGAGACCTTGGTTTAATATACTGTAGGCTGCCCAAATACAAAGCGGTGTCATTAAAATTAATGCTAGAAAGAGGACAAGCTGGCTGTGATGTTCGGGCATAGCGGGGTCACGAAGCCAGTTGCAAAAATGTGCCAGATAAGGTCTTTTCTGCATGGCAAGCCAACGCTGTTTGACTAGATAACCGATACAGCGGAAAAAAAGATCAAGCAGTAACTTAATGAGCCACATTGTCAAGCACAATAGAATGAGTACAGCAACAACATAAACTAAAAACTTTGTCGCTTGGGCAGGCGCGAGTTCTTGTGATGCAGCACCAATCAGGATGCCAGGCAGCATATAAATAGGCGCCCAAAACGCACTGGCAATGATGCTGACTGAGTAAAAGCGCAGGGCAGGCATTTTCATCATCCCAGCGACAATGGGAACAATGGGGCGCATTGGACCAATAAATCGACCAAAAAGAACACTTTTGCCTCCATGTCGGGCAAAAAAGTCTTGAGCTTTTGCTAACCAATGAGGATAACGTCGGAAGGGCCAAATCAAGGGAATTTTATCAGTAAATTGATAACCAATATGATAGCTGGTGATATCACCTGCCACGGCTCCAGCAATTGCCCAGCCAAAAGTTGCCATGGCGGGAATAATATCAGCCCCCACCAGCGTTCCAATTGCACTCATAATCACAGAACCTGGCACAATTAACCCAATCACAGCCAGCGATTCGCACATTGCGATAAAAAAGGTGACGACACCTGCTAAACCAGGGTGAAGGTGAATCCATGTGATAAACGGTTTTAATTGATCAACCCATTCCATTTGAGATTCTTTCTCCGGGGTTCTACACTATTGTTTCACCTGCAGCCTGTTTATCCGCATGGTAAGAGGAGCGTACTAAAGGGCCACTGGCAACATTTTGAAATCCTAATTGTTTGCCAAACTGGGCAAAATGTTCAAACTCTGCTGGAGTGACGTATCGCTCAACAGGGATATGATGTCGACTGGGTTGCAAATACTGGCCAATGGTGACCATATCAACGTTGTGGGCATGTAAATCCCTCAGCACATTTTCTACTTCCTCATTGGTTTCCCCCAGTCCCAGCATGATACCTGACTTGGTAATCACGTTGGGATGCTGTGCCTTGAATCGTTTTAATAAATCTAATGACCACTGATAATCTGAGCCTGGACGCACGGGCTTGTAAAGGCGAGGTACGGTCTCGATATTATGGTTAAATACGTCAGGCAGGGCTTCTTGCATAATCTTCAGCGCGACGTCCATACGACCGCGAAAATCGGGCACGAGTACTTCAATCTTAATATCAGGGGAGTGCGCGCGAGTTTCACGGATACAATCGACAAAATGACCTGCCCCTCCATCACGCAGATCATCTCGATCGACGGAGGTAATCACCACATATCGTAATTTCATTTGGGCAATCGTTTTGGCAAGATTACGCGGTTCATCAGCATCAAGCGGTTTTGGACGACCATGGCCAACATCACAGAATGTACAGCGACGGGTACAAATATCGCCCATGATCATGAAGGTGGCCGTACCTTTGCTAAAACACTCAGGCAGATTGGGGCAGGAAGCTTCTTCACACACTGTGTGCAGGTTATTTTCCCGTAAAATGGCTTTCAGATCAGTAACGGCATGATTATTTGCCGGAATCCGAATGCGTATCCACTCGGGTTTGTGAATAGGGTCTCTTGCAATTATTTTGATAGGAACCCGCTTCATTTTTGCCTCACCGCGCTGTTTTTCAGCGGGGTCAATGCGGGTTATTGTGTTGGACATGTGCACTTCACCTTAATTTACGGTATCCGAGGAGTATCCTCAATTTTTTAGCGCCCCTCCTGTTGGAGGACATTATTCAATTGACTGACCAGTTTTTTTTCAACATCCTTAATACTGACATCATTGATTAATTCCTGTAACTGTACCATACGAATGCCCATTAATCCACAGGGGTTGATCTGGGTAAAGGGTTTCATGTCCATATCAATATTGAATGCAAGCCCGTGATAAGAGCAACCGCGGCGTACCCGTAAGCCCAGCGAGGCAATCTTAGCCTCATTGACATAGACGCCGGGAGCATCAGTGCGATTTTTTGCACAAATATGGTATTCAGCCAACACGTTGATGATGGCTTGCTCAAGGGCTCTGACTAAATCACGGACACCCAAGTTCCGTCTTTTTAAGTCGACCAAAACATAAGCAACCAATTGTCCTGGGCCGTGGTAAGTGACTTGTCCACCACGGTCAACCTGAATCACAGGGATATTGCCAGGATTTAAAATATGTTCGGGTTTGCCATTTTGTCCTTGGGTAAAAACAGGGGGGTGTTGTAAAACCCAAATTTCATCAGCACTATTTTCAGTACGTGTATCAGTATAGTCCTTCATGGCTTGCCAGATCAGTGCATAATCTTGCAAGCCCTCAAAGTATTTGATAGTGAGATTGGGTGTTTTTTCCATAACAATCAAGACCTTTAAATTGAATTTCGCCTGGGTTTTATTGAAGCCAAATAATCATTTTCAATATCTGTTAAATCATTTAGCAACTGCGTAAGATTGCCACGTTTTTCGGGGGTTCGTGAAAACAGGCGATCAAATAACGTCTGCAGCTGTTCTCCGGCTTTTCCGAATGAATCCAATGTTGTTGCTAATTGGTGTAAATCCGCATCTAATTCACAATCATGCTGGTTACGCGGATCATAGTTTATATGATCCTCGCGTCTTGTGATACACACATCATATTGTGTTCCTTTATTACGTAAGAGATTGAATTTAAGCTGCCGCTCGCGGAGTCCGCTAGCATCGTAATATCCAAGACACACCAGCAAAACAAGCCCAACAGCATAGACATCAAGCGCTTTATTGTGTGTGAGAGCATCAGAATCCATTTCATGCCGTTGTTCTGGTGCAACATAAAGGTCTGTGAATTCTTTAATTTTTTTCTGTGCGCCATTTGGGGCAGACAAGTTGACAGATCCATCAAAATCAATGACGGTTGCTTTTGTTTCATCAGGCGCAATTATAATGTTTTCAGGTTTAAGGTCGCCGTGAATAATGTTATTACTGTGCACACGTCCGGCGGCTTGCACAGTTATTTTCATGAGGTTTAATATACGTTCGTTTGAATAATCAGAAGGATGTATATGTTTATCTTTTAAGATAGCGGATAATGATTTTCCATGGATAAAATCACTTATAATGGACCAGTTTTCCTCTGTTGCAATATGTTGAAAAAAGGTATTATTACCATTCATTTGTTTGTTGCAAGAAACTTCTCTACAAACTCCACTGGGTCGCTTAAAAAAAGTACATCTGTTAAAATTGTTAGAATTTAATATAGGGGATTTCTTTTTGGGAAATACATTGAAATTTGGAGTTGTTTGATCAGAGAATTGTAGCTTAAACAACTCATACTCCTCATCACCTTCCTCTGAAATAACCTCATTGACGAAAAATTCTTTGGCCTCCGTATCAGATTCATCCCAATTAATCTCATCTGCATCAGTGGAGTTAGAAGAGGAATATACCGTATTGCTAAAGTTTGACAAAATGCTGTCTGAAGAGATATGAAGTGGGGTGCTAGGATTACTAGAAACTTCAACAGCCCCAGGAGATGAGCCTTGCTGTATTTCTAAAAGCGCCAGTCTCGAGAGGTTGTTATCATTAAGCTCTGAATCAATGTTAACATTATTATCAAGGAATATGTTTTTTTCTGAATACTCAGAGTTCAAGAGCTTGTCACCATAAAGTTCAGAATCAGAATCGAACTCATCATCACTAAACTCGGTATCTGCATTTATTTCTATCTTTTTCATTATTTTAGGAGAGTCTAACTTTTCCAATGTGAGCTGACCTGTTATTTTATCAATGCTAATTTGATGATTTATTTTTTTTATATGAGGAGGAAGCATTTTATTGGTTTCAATAGAGTATAAAATATAGGCATTATGGGGGTCAGCAGATATTGGAGAAAGAATAAACTTTGTTTCTGTTAATTTTTCGTCAAAAGCATGAGGAATCGAAAACAAATATAAATCATCCGAATGAATTTCAGCATTTTTTTTGAATGTATATCTTTCAAAAACAGATCGCAGGGTTTCCATTCCTTTTGCTGAAATAATAATATTATTATCTTGGTATGTAATTTCTAATTGTTTGGTTATGGGCATGGGATGGCTCTCTAAAATATGAAGTGCTTATTATTATCTATTTTGAAAAATGCATAAACCCAATGCTCAATTTTTTTAGGGGCTTGTGCTCAGTAGAGCGAGAACTCCGGAATTTTTTTCTAGCAGAGGGATGCTCAAACGTTTAAAAATGCATTTTTAGCATTGTACACATAGGAATATTAACTAGATATTAACGGGAGGGATGCTGCTTGTCTGGCACCTCTGTAGGGGACAAAAATTGAAAAAACCTCGGCGTCATTGCGAGCGCAGCGAAGCAATCCAGTAGAAAGTGGGTAAAATCATCTAGCACAGAGAAGTTGTTCATATTTTGTTAATGTGTTTATGTTAAGGTGGTGTGCGATGGGTATATAGGCTGAGGTATCGACACATAAATTGATAAAAAGTCGTGGATTTTTAATAGGTTAGCTGCTATCAAGTAATTAAGATTTTAGCACTGAAGCATTAAAA
>JABEVJ010000145.1 GCA_013043985.1 Legionellales bacterium
AACAATGCGAGCTTGTCTTTAAAAAGGACACGAAAAGAAGTTTTCAGGTGGTGACGACCCAGTTGAAAAACAAGATTCAGGAGGACGCGGCTTTAGCCTACACTAACCCCCTGCTTGCGATTGAGAAACTCACCGCCGCTTTACTCATCGATTCCACGAATTATGAAGCGCTTGTTCTTCGGGGCAGGTGTTATTTTGTGTTAAACCGAGAGGGTGACAAAGATCGGGCATCGAAGGATTTTAATGCGGCACTTGAAATTGTGCCCAATGATTATTCAGCCAATTTTTATCTCGCCAAAGTGTATATACGACAACAAAAATATGATTTAGCCATCAAGCATCTTTTAAAAGCGATGGAGGCACGTAAAGATCTAGCCGCTCCGCATTGTACCCTGGCGGAAATTTACCATCAGCAAGGCCGTTATCAAAAAGCCCTTGAACAATGCGAGCTTGTCTTTAAAAAGGACACGAAAAGAAGTTTTCAGGTGGTGACGACCCAGTTGAAAAACAAGATTCAGGAAGACGCGGCCTTACCCTACACTAATCCGCTGCTTGCGATTGAGAAACTCACTGCCGCTTTATCCACCGATTCCACGAATTATGACGCGCTTGTTCTTCGAGGCAGGTGCTATTTTGTGTTAAACCGAGAGGGTGACAAAGATCGAGTATTGAAGGATTTTAATGCGGCACTTGAAATTATGCCAAACGATTATTCAGCCAATTTTTACCTTGCCAAATTATATCGACGACTGGGAAAAAATGATTTAGCCATCAAGCATCTTTTAAAAGCGATGGAAGCACGTAAAGATCTAGCCGATCCGCATTTTACCCTGGCAGAAATTTACCATCAGCAAGGTCATTATCAAAAAGCCCTTGAACAATGTGAGCTTGTCTTTCAAAAAGACACGAAAAAAGGCTTTCAGGTGATGACTACTCAGTTGAAAAACAAGATTAATGAAACGATTAAAGCGGAAACAAAAATTATTTTAAAAGCCCAATACCTGGAAGCAAGTCGCGATGAGGCTAAAGCAATATTAGAAAACAGAGAGCAACAACTTGAAAAATTGAAACAAGAGGGTAAAGCCTACCAAGCAAATCAACAATATGATAAAGCCATACAATGCTATGAAACCATCGTGCAAATGGGCACAAAAAATGCTGAAATTCATCGCAACATGGGATATTGTTATTATAAATTAAAGGATCATAAACAATCACTGCACTATCATCGCTTAGCCGCCGTGGATTACCCCAATAATTTTACGGTTCAAGCTTTAATGGGGTATAGCCTATATTTTCTTAAGGATTATGTGCAAGCAGAAAGTCAGATAGCTAAAGCGATTTCATTATGCAGCACTCCGGCTGAACCCTATCGTTATCTTGCGGTTACCCAGGAAGCGCTGGGTAAAATACCGCAAGCCTATGATAGTATGCACCTTTCTGCCAAGCACTTTGAGGAATCGCTGAGTGTAGATAAGCGCAAGGATAATCCGGTTCTGCTGACATATGTCAAGGAATGTGACAGGCTAAAAACCATAGCCGATACTTATGCGGAAGGACTGGCATTTTACCATAAAATGCCGCAACCTGATTTTGAAAGTGCGCGTAAGAGATTTGAAAAAGTCACGCAACTTAATCCAAACTGTGCGGATGCCTGGTCAAATTTAGCGTGGTGTTATCGCAACCTGCCTACCCTCAATAATCATATGGAACAAGCAGCTCAGGCAGAAACAAAGGCCATTAAACCTGATATAGAAATTATTCACCAATTGGATGGTGATTTGACGGGGGCGGTATTTAATTCCAGTGTACGTAAAATCATTGAGCCGAAAGCGGTAAAAGCGAAACTGGATGCAGTAAAAAAAGTAAATACCACAAAAATGCTGAGTAATAGCCTCAAACAAATCAACCAGACACCTCAGCAGACAAGCTGCCAAGTCAATGATGCAAGTCTTGAGTCGATGTTATTTGGTTATACGCAATGTATTCAGACCAGCCAAAATGATCCGGACGGCTATATTGGTCGTGCTATCACGTATCATAATCTTGGGAAACTCAAGGAGGCCAAAACCGATTTAGTACAAGCCAGCAAGATCGCAGCAAAAAATGATCCACGCATTCCCTATTATCTCAGTTACGTAGATACGCAGCTTGGAAATTATTCAGAGGCTTGGGCTAAGATTCATGAAACGCTTGCATTGCAGTCCAACTACCCAGGAGCAACCGAGCTCAAGGAAAAAATACAAAAAGAAACCGAACTGTATAATACAACAGTGTCTGAAATTGCGATGCGTCAGGTGCGAGCAGGCTCTACCAATTTAGCTATTTTATTATCACATGAGTCCAGACTCAGAAACAGTTTTGCTGCATCAATCAATTTTACCGATGAATTGGTCAAGCTCTTTCCTGAAAGAACAAAAATCGATACTTCAACTGAAGCATATATGAATCTTTCGATAGAAGAAAAACAAAATCTTCACAATTATAACGAACAAAACCAACCACCCAGAAAATTGGAGTTTACAGAAGATGCCTATACGGAGAAATTAAAAAAATTCCGTGAAAAAATGTCGCCTCTCGCTAAAGCATTAACACCAGAAAAAATTTTTCATATTGAAGCTGGAGAAGTAAGTTTCATAGAGTATTTAAAATTATGTGAAAATGAACCATTGATGTTAGAAAACTACCAATCAAAATTTCGACGGCTAGCTCATTTAACACCTGAGATTTTGTCCAGACTAGACAGAGGCAGCGTCTTGCTAACCCTTATTTCTGCAGGCACGGTGAGTTATACCATTGGCATGAGCAATGATAAAATCAACACTGCTTTACACCAAGGTACCTTGATAGGCGCAGGCTTAGTAGGTGGAGGCATGGCTGCGAGCATAGTGGGTGCTGGGGCAGCTTCGGCGGTATGTGGTCCAGGTGCACCTGTTTGTGCAGCAGTGATTTTAGGCGCAGCGGGTGTTTTAGGGAGTATCGCCGGAACGGAATTAGGCGAGCTTACGTGGCAAGTCACCGACAAAATCGGTAAATTGTTAAACTCATCCACGCCCATTGTTTTACCCAAGATTGAGCTTATCAGCGCAGCAAACGGTGCATTTTTACCTACAAAAAATATGGCAGTCAACCCAGCCTCTCCAGTATATAAAAAACGGGGAGCAGAACTATCTGATTATGTTGAAAATATATTATCGTCAGATTTAGTCAGTGATGTCAGACGGTATGTCGATGGATTTCAGCAAGAGCTTGGTAAGCTGGTTTCACCCATCAACCAATTAGTGTGGGATGCCATCGTTTTGCTCGCAGGAAATGAGATAGATTTTTCCTCGATTGCTCAAAATAAAAAAATGTCATTCGCTGATATTGCTACAATGAGGGGGATAATTGCAGGAAATCCCCGGCTATACACCGATGCAGTGGATAGAATGCATAACCGGGTGACGGCAGTGAAACAGCAATATGCGGCCATCGCTAACTCTTCTGCTATCGATACGACCCAAAAAACATTGAAGCAATTAGTCAATATGGTGCTGGGTAAGCCGCCTGTATTTTATAATGGTGTACCTCTACCTATAGGAATAGAATTTTCGAATATTGAAAAACTTACTCCTTATGATATTAAATTGTATGGAGAAATTATCAAAAAATTCACTCCAGCTGATCGTAAATTGTACGGGGAAATAAAATGCATATATGTTGTGATGGAGGATGGTTCGTTAATAGTCACTCCAGAATATCCAGAATTTCGCGAAAAACTTCTTCAGAATTTTCATGTCGATCTTGCTCGAGGACAACCTGTTTTGGCTGCGGGAGTGGTTATTTTTGATATAGATGGCAAGATGATACTTGTTAATAACAATTCTGGACATTATAAGCCTGAGGGTGAGCATTTATCGCAATTGGTAACAGATATTTTTGAAAAAGAAGGTTTTCAGGAAGTACGGGGCAAATATAGAGATTATTCTGTAGAGTTAGAAAAAAGGATTGCGGAAGCAGCAAAATTGAAAACCGAAGCTGAGGCAAAACAACAAGCTGATGCAGCAGAAGCAAAAAAACTGGCCGTAACGGTGGCAGCAAAACAGCCCGCGTTAATACCTAATAACGCCATGCCAAAAGACGCACCTCAATCGCCTCTGGGTTTTCAAGCAGCAAAAAAAACCGAAGCATTGAAAGACGCATTTGAAAAAACCTTGCCCAACTCTACCTCAGCATCAAATACAGGTCGGCCAGTGCACCTACCTCCATCAATCGTTCCCGCTGAGTTAAAGCCTAACAATACAGCGTCTAAAGATGCACCTCAATCGCTTGTGGGCTTTTCAGCACCAAATACAAACAGAACAGTGTACCTGCCACCATCAATCGTTCCCGCTGCGTTAATACCTAACAATACAGCGCCCAAAGTTACATCGCAATCGCTTCTTGGTAATCAAGCGGCAAAAAAAACCGAAGCAGTGAAAGACGCGTTGGCAAACAAATTGCCAACATCTACGCCAGCCGCGAATACAAATAAACCAGTGCAAACATCGCAAGCCATTGTTCCGGTATCCAAACTCCCTGTTAAGCTGCCAGATGGTGCACAATCACTCTTGGCTAATCAAGTGAAAAAGCGGACGGAAACACTAGGTAATACACCACCAGCATCTAAGCCAGCAGCAAAATCACAAGCGATAGTTCCCGCATCAAAACCACCTGTTATCGATCGTGATGCCGTTGCTAGAGCCGCAATTAAAAAACAAGCGCAAGATCGCTTGGATAGAGAAAACAAACTTCGCAGGGAACGAGATGCGAAAAAAACTGCAATAGACAATAAACCAGCGACACCCAATACACAGGTCAGCGTAGGTTTCAACTGTAATGGTACCATTACAGGTAATAACGTGGGCGAAGTTGCTTCAAATGCAAAAAAGGAATTAAAACAAATCGGAAAAGATGTTGCAAAGGTTGGGAAAAAAACAAAGAAAATTGGGAAAAAAGTAAAAAAAGGCATTAAAAAAGTTGGGAAAGTTTTTGGATTGTAATGATAATGTTTTTGAACTTGGATTGGCAGTTATTGACTTTGGCAGTTGCCGTTGAAAAATAGGCATTAGAAGAGTGGGCTACAGTAATGTAGCCTGCTCACTCGACCAACCTCAAAATAGATATTTCTTTTGGTTCTAAGAGACAATAGTTTCGTACTTAAAAAATTGAAAGGGAGGTTATTTGTTAAAGGGAGAGGAAAGCCAAGGAGCTATTTCTATGCCGAAAGCTGGCAACCCATATGCTGAAAGCTCACATTCCGCACCACAATACGCTTAATTTTTAATAAAGTGCGCCATCATTTTTTAAAATACTCTATGCAGTTATAAGCAAATCAAGCAATTTTA
>JABEVJ010000146.1 GCA_013043985.1 Legionellales bacterium
ACTGCACAATATGAATAACTATTGCTGGTTTTAATCGTTTCATATGACGAAAAATAGCGGCGTCATAAACCCCTAAATATGAAACGCTTCGGGTATAGTAGTCTAGAACTGCTGTTTATTCAACTACGCCCTGTTTTAATCGTGTAATCTGGCAAAAAATATCCACGTCATAAATCCCGAAAACTCCTGTTTGTTGAGTATAACAATTTTTCAGCAAGTGTTGACGATAACTCGCCTTGAGACAAACGCCAATGCCAATTGCCAATTTTTTTGCCAGGCACATTCATACGTGCATCAGAGCCCAAGCCTAATACATCTTGCATGGGAGCCAGGGTAATATCCGCTTGTGATTGCCAAGCCAGGTTGATCAGCTCCCAGTTGATGGGTTGCTCTATGTTTTTCAATTGTTTTTTCACGTGATTACGTTTTTCTGGAGACAGTTGCTCAAACCATCCCATGATAGTATCGTTATCATGGGTACCTGTATAAACAACAGTGTTTTTTTCGTGATACCACGCGGGAAGTTCATCTTCATAGAACGCATACTGCATCACATTGAGGCCTGGAATGTGTAGTTCTTCTCGCAAAGCATCAACTTCTGGCGTTTTATTTCCCAAATCTTCAGCAATAAAAGGACAAACACCTAAAGCCTCGCGAATTGCTGAAAAAAAATTTATCCCACCCCCAGGTTGATACTGTCCGTTTAAAGCGGTCAGAGCTGGCATCGGTATTTCATAAGTGCGAACAAAACCAATGAAATGATCAAGACGAACCATGTCAAATCTACTGAGGGTCATTCGCAGTCGCTGAATCCACCAAGTGTAGCCCTGTTTTTCTAATACATCCCACCGATAGACTGGCATATTCCAGCATTGACCTGTGCTGGAAAAATCATCTGGTGGAACTCCAGCCACCACGCTGGCACGTCCATCATCATTCAGTTTAAAAATCTCTGGATGTGACCAAACATCAGAACTGTGATGTGCCACAAAAAGTGGGACATCACCAATGAGTTTTATGTCTTTTTGAGCACAATAATTTTGTAGCGATCGCCATTGTCTGGCAAACAAGTATTGCACAAACTGCTGATAACGTATGTCGTCATCCAGGTTCTTTCTTGCTAACGCTAATGCATGAGGTTGACGTAATCGCAAATCCCGCCGCCATCTGGTCCAGTCAGCAATTCTCTCTTTTTTCCAGATCGCCATAAATAAAGAAAAATCTATCAGCCAAGATGCCTCTTTCTCAATAAAATCATTAAAATCTGTTTGCATCTTGGCGAAAGCACTTGCTTGAAATCGTTCAAAAGCCAGTTTCAACCAAAATTGTTTTTGCCGAATAGCTAGTGAAAAATTTATTTTTTTTGGATTAGCTGACGATAAACAAATCAGTTCGCTTTTATTTAGGAAACCTTCTTCCATCAATTTTTCAGGACTCAACAATAACGGATTACCTGCAAAAGTTGAAATGGTTTGATAAGGCGAGTAACTTCTCCCCACCGGATTGATTGGCAACATCTGCCACCAACTTTGTCCACTTTGACTTAAAAAATCAGCAAACTCATAAGCGCAAGACCCTAAATCGCCAATAGCAAACTGATTAGCGAGTGACGTGGGGTGAAGAAGAAGACCTGAGGATCGCTGGATCATATTAGTATTGCCTTCGAATTTTGGCTTTTTGCAATCAATATCGCGCTGGAGTGGCTCTTTAAAAGATATTTTTTTACCTCTTTTAATTCAGGCTCTTCGCCTTGAAAAAAAACATCATTTGGACTCGCGCACGAGGTATCTGCTGCAATGTGCCAACAATATTTTGCAGGTGGTGACGGCAATGTAAACCAGGCATCATTTTCACCCGCATTAAACATCATATAAAGTGCATGTACGCCATGTTCCTCAATGAGGCAAGCAATTTGTTTAGCTTGTGAATTAATCCAGTCTGGCACGCCTCCTTGTGGAGTCAACCAATGAATACTTTCGGGTGTATAAAAAAAGGGTTCACTTAATGCGAAGTGATGCTTTCGAAAAGCAATCATGGCTTGTGTAAAACGCCAAATTTCCTGATGCCGCTTTAAATATTCCCAATCATACCAACTGATAACATTATCCTGACAATAGGCATTATTATTGCCTTGTTGTGTTCGACAAAACTCATCCCCGCCTAACAACATGGGTACACCTTTAGCCACCAACAGGGTTAACAAAAAATTTTTAATTTGACGTCGGCGCAATAGTTCAATAGCAGGTATAGACGTGACTCCCTCTACTCCATGATTATTGCTAAAATTTTGATTAGAACCGTCCTGATTATTTTGAGCATTACCTTCATTATGTTTTTGCTGATAGCTCACCAAATCATTCAACGTAAAACCATCATGACAACTGACAAAGTTAATACTGTTTTGTGGTGTTTTTCCATGGCGAACAAAGAGTTCAGCGCTTCCGCCAAAACACCTGGCAAATGCACTCACGCTGTGCTCGTCAGTTAGCCAGAAACGATGTATATTATCACGAAAAATGCCATTCCATTCTGCCCATTGTTTCCCATCAAAATGCCCCATTTGATGAGCCCCAGTCGCGTCCCATGGTTCTGCAATAAGTTTAATATCACGTAAAATGGGATCTTCGGCTATTCTTTTTATCAGGCATGAAGGGTCCTGCAACTCCCCTGTTTCATCGCGATTAAGAATAATCGCTTCGTCAATCCGAAAACCATCTACATGCATTTCTGTCACCCAATAACGTAAAACATCCAAGATAAAATCCTGCATAACCGGATGGTTCGTATTCAGAGTATTTTTAGTGCCCGTAAAATCGAGATAATGTCGTTTGTCCTCTGCCAGGAAATAATAAATCACATTGTCTATTCCACGAAAAAAGAGCGTAAAACCATTTTCATCGCTTTCAGCAGTATGGTTCAAAACCATATCTAAAATCACTTCAATGTCTGCTTGATGCAAAGCCCGAACCATTTCCTTAAATTCAGTAACTTGCTGTCCTAAGTTATTTTCACTGCTATAAGAAGCTTTTGGCGCAAAAAAAGCAACCGTACTGTATCCCCAATAATTGCGCAGTGGTTCAGCCGTCAGGGGATTTAATTGATTGATCTCGTTCTCATTAAATTCCTGAACTGGCATCAATTCTAACGCCGTAATCCCCAGTTTCTTAAAATAAGGAATTTTTTCAATCACACCGCGATAAGTTCCCGGATACTTTACCTCTGCACTGGGATGAATGGTCAGGCCACGAACATGCGTTTCATAAATAATGGTTTTAGACCAGGGATGTTTGGGGGGGTGTGTACCTTGCCAGTCAAATGAATCGTTGACTAGTATGCATTTTGGCGTAGTACTTGCATTATTATGATGAGAACGCTGGTCAGCATTTTTTGCAAAACGAAAGTCCCAATCAGGCAACGCGTTTATTGCCTTAGCATAGGGATCCAGTAACAGCTTATCGAAATCAAAGCGGTGTCCTTTTTCTGGTTGATACGGTCCATCGATGCGATAAGCATAAAACGGGGTAAGCTGACTATTCTCAACGAAGATATGCCATACATCACCCGTACGATGACCAGCTGGAGCAAGATCAATGACTCTTATGGGCATAGCATCTTGAGGTTGCGCATAAAACTCCAGACATACGCGAGTAGCATGGCGGCTAAAAATGGCAAAATTAACCCCCTCAGGTAACACTTGTGTACCTAAAGTTAGTTCTGCCATAATATCTGATTCGCCTCAAGAGGTATAATTGCACCAGAAAAATGTGGGATAATACGTGGTGTATAATCCTTGGCTGCTCGCAATACAGGCACACTGGCGCTATATAAAGAACCATTTTCTAACTGCTGTATTGCCGTCATTTCGATGCGCTCGGGTTCAACACAATTGAGACCATTAGCATAAAGCTCAACCTTGATTGCCTTTGGATCAAGGTGATCAAAATAAATTTCTACGCTGAAAAAGTGTTCTGTTTCTGAGGTTTCAATCGTCACATCACCGAAACGCAGCGTTTCCCAGTATTTTGATAAATTTTGTTGCCACTCCGATATGCTTACCCCCATTGCGCCGTTATCAGCTACCCGCTCCTGATAAGCTTTAGCCGCAGGAAGATAATGTTGTTCAGTATATTGCCTCATGGCACGATTGGCCGAAAAAAGAGGTGTCAGTTGAGCCATGCTTTCCCGCATTTTAGTGACCCAGGCCATTGGAATGCCATGTTGGTTACGATTATAAAAAGCAGGAATAACTTCTTGCTCAAGTAAATCATAAAATGTTTGTGCTTCTTTAGCATCCCAGCCTGGATCACTACTATGCTCCTGCCTGTCACCTAAAGACCATCCAAGCTCTGGGGTATAAGCTTGTGACCACCAACCGTCCAGCTCTGACACATTGAGCCCACCATTGACCAGTACCTTCATACCGCTGGTACCACATGCTTCCCAGGGTCGTTGCGGCGTGTTAAGCCAAACATCCACCCCTTGCACTAAACGTGAGGTGAGAAGCATATCGTAATCCTGAAGAAAAACCAGCCGATGACCGATATGGTTAAGTTGAATAAAGTGTATCCATTCCTTTATTAGCGCTTGAGCTGTCTTATCTGAGGGGTGTGCTTTACCAGCTATGATAATCTGCACAGGTCGGTCAGAGTTACTTAACAAGCGCAGCAACCGTTTTGCATCCTTCAATAATAAGGTTGGTCTTTTATAGACCGTAAAACGCTTGGCAAAGCAAATCGTCAATACCTCAGGATGAAATACGTTCTGTGTGTCGGCAATCTCCTCCTGTGAAGCACCGATCATCGCAAGTTGCTTTGATAAATGTTGCCGTACAAACTTGATAAGATGCATCCTCTGAGTGTTGCGCAAACTCCAGAATTGTTCATCAGATACTTTCCGTATATTATCCTGTAAGCACTCCAGCGTACCTAACCAGCGAGTCTTGCCGCAAGCAGATGTCCAGAACTTATCGGCTTCAGCAGAGTCCCAACTTGGCATATGCACGCCATTAGTAACATGTTCCACAGGCACTTCGATAATTGGCCAGCGGTTGAAAAGATTTGAAAAAATGTGCCGACTCACTCGTCCATGCAACTGACTTACGCCATTGATGGCACCGCTGCCACGGATCGCAAGGTAAGCCATATTAAATTTTTCTGTTTCGTTATCGGGGTCTTGTCGTCCGAGCGCTAATAACTGATGACATTTTAATCCAAGTTCTCGCTCGCCATATTCTCCAAGATATTGTTCCATTAAAGCAGGAGTAAAATGATCAAAGCCCGTAGGTACCGCCGTGTGGGTGGTAAAAAGATTACCCACACGCGTTACCGTTAAAGCCACATCAAACGGTTGACCAGTTTTAATCATATATTGACGCGCACGTTCTAATACTGCAAAAGCGGCATGTCCCTCATTCAAGTGATAAACTTCAGGCTCAATATTAAGGGCTGCCAACAGACGGCTGCCACCAATAC
>JABEVJ010000147.1 GCA_013043985.1 Legionellales bacterium
CGTTTCATAGGGCGGAAAAGAGCAAGTCAAAAACCCTAAATATGAAACGCTTCGGGTATATAGCATACGGGATTGTACATGATAGGTAAAATTTTTTAATAGTATTGTTTTTTTTAAATCCATGTTGTAATATCACCGCATGACTGATTTAAGGATTTTTTAATTAGAAATCAGCTTATAAACATATTTAATGATTTTTTTGGTGGTTTTATATTGGTTAAATAAATAAAAAAGAGTCAATTTTGCTTTACATAAAATTATTTTTATTTCTGTCAGGCAATTTTTTATAAAACCACATTATATCTTGCATCTTAGCAAAACAACAATTGTGTTCAATACATCATAGGAAATTAAAATGTCGAAGCATAAATCCTTGCAGCTTAAAAACAATATCTGGTTTCATTATTATTTTAGTTTCTTGCATCAAAGTAATAAATTTACCGAGCAAGAAAAAAAACTTTATAAGGCATTAATTAAAGATGAAAAGCTCAACCAAAATCAACAGACGTACTTCACTGAACAATTTAATAACTTTATCCAAACCAGTGAAACATCCTATCAAGTAATGTGTTTTTTTTCTTGTATATCAATAGCTCGCTTTTTATCCGAACAATTTAATTATGAGCCTGATGACTTACTTCCTCTTTTTGGTTCTTCTTTTGGCCAGGTAGTTAACATATCTGAACTTTTTATAAAAGAGTCAAATCAAGTATTCCTCAATTTTGAGAAGATTACACCCCTTCTTAATAGTTCTCTCAGTTTTAACTCAGATAACTTGCAAGTATACTTGCTGAGTCTTGCTGAGCAGTTTTTTAAGCAAATATCTTCTTCCCAGCAGTCTCTTAATATAGAAAACACCTTTATCAATTATAAATCAGCAATAAATAATGCCCGAAATGCAAAAGATCTGGCAAAAGCACATAATGATTTTTTTAACGTAATTAATTTGGTATACAAATTACCTGCTCAGTCAGAGAAGAGTAAAAAGGTTAATGTAAAGAATGAGAGACAAATACCACCGAATAATGCAGCTCAGTCTGAAAATAAACAGGATGTTCAAGTAGCGACGATCCAACAAAATAATCCTCCTCGTCCGGCTCCATCAGCTGATCCATTAAGGCCAGAGAATACAGCGATTACCTCTGAAAAACTTCCTAACAGAAAAAGTGCTTCTAAAACACGTTCCTGCTGTCCAAGCAAAACTTCAGCGGCGGTCGTGGTTGGTTCAGCTGGCTTAGGCGGTTTTACTTTCGCTGGTATATTTATTGCGATGGTCAAACTGGCGCCTTTTGCTCTTGCTGCAGGCGCGACCATGGGGCCAGTAGGTCTTGCTGTTATGGGCTTGATTACGGTTGCTGCGGGTATTGTTATAGGTGGTGCTCTGGGTTGTGCGGCGTTGTTTTTTGCGAACAGTTGTAATAAAAACAAGAGAGAGAATAGACCGAATAGCGAGAATACGAGCTTGATTAATAATAATATTAAATAGAGGTAAATAATAATGAAATCTACAGAGTGGGAACTATTCAGTCAAGTAGCTCAGGCATATGCTAACGATAACATTGACATTGCTGATGAATTTTCAAGTTATGTTAACAACATAGAAAAGTTAAAATTGTCAAATTTTTTAATCTGTGCTCTTGAATATAGCATTGAAAATCAAAATCGTCATCTCGCAAAAATAACCATGGAGAAAATGGCCAGTTTCCGCAATGAATCGGATTTTATTCTCTTTCATGATGATGTAATTCTGGAACTTTTACAAAAGTATAAAAATTGGACATTTAAGGATGCTGTGGTTTCAGAGCGAGAAAATCATGATGCTATTCTTACTCAAGTTCTTTTAAACCGTTTTTTGGCAAAACAAACAAATTTAATTCAAATATCGAGCAATGAATACAAAAAAATGTTACCCGATATTTTTGAAGCATTTATCGTCGATCCAAAGAAAAGTTTTTTTTCAATGACTTTGTATTTGAATTATTTAGTCAGCGTATTGACTGCTTTATATGCGAAAAGCAGAAAAAACTTATATGAATTTTCCATTATAACCTATAAGTCGGCTATTTATTTTTCCAGTTTAGCGGAAGAATATATAAACCGAACATCCATCCTGAATACGGCTCTTTTTACTTTTCTTAAAGTATGGGTTACCTTATATCATGCGCTGTTAAATCAAGAGCCTTTTCAAATATTAGAAGAGGATTTTGATGGGTTAATTAAAGAACATTTTATTGAAGTGTTGGAAGCTTTATGGCAAAAAAAGCAAGGGTGTCATGTTGATGTTGTATCAAAAATAAAGCAATTATCAGAAACAAGATTAGAATTCGCGATGTGTTTTTTAACACTTGAGCAGAGGGTTAATTACATAGAAGGCGATAAAAAGTCAGATTTTTTTATGATGGCTATTCGCCACATTCCTGTTTATATGTTTACTAATTTCAAATTGTTTAATACTGTATACGAGATAATGGAACCTGGCCCTAAATTCTCGATACATTCTGGTATCCAGAGTGCGTCTGACTCTTCCAATATCTCAGATCAGGAAACTAAATTTTTCTTTTTGACAAACCAGGTAAAAGGATTTGAGGCAATTCCGCGGGACGGAAACTGTTTTTTTAGGGCTGTATTAGCATCACTAGGAGAAAATCAAGAAGAGCATACTGAGCTTAGGGCACAAGCAATAAACTATATGGTAGCTAATGCAGAAAATTTAGTATTTTATTTCGATAACGATTATGAAAAGTTGACTCAATACATTACCGAGATGGCTGCTACTGATGCATGGGCGGGAGACATTATTTTAAACGTGGTCGCGAATATAAAAAATTGCAGGATTGTTATACAAGATTTAAAGAAAGAAGCGGGGGAGATTGTGCCCATTTATCAGCCTATTGTACCTATTGCTGATGGATATTGGAATAAAGAGATTACATTAGTTCGTGTCAATAACAATCATTATCATGCGATTGCTCCACGAACAATGCAAATGCAAGTAAATGAAAATCCAGCAAATGTACAGGCTGCACTTTTTGCAAATAGAAGGGTGCTTAATAATAATAATCATTCTATTCAGAACAACAACTTTCAGAATAACAATATGGGTATATAATCGCTGTCGCGTAATTGGAAATAACAACAAATAGGCGAAAATGCTCGTCATTGCGAGGAGTTTACTTTGAGCAATCCAGAATACTCATAAGCGTCAATTCCTTGATTTTACGCTCTTTCTACTGGATTGCTTCGTCGCTGCGCTTCCTCGCAATGACGAGCACTTTTTGATATTTGTTGCTAATTTCATATTAGCGCACGCTTATCCCTAAAAATCAATTTTTACTTCCACAACAACTCAAGTTGATAGAGCTGACGCGTATTGAACTGCATGACATGAACAATTGCGTCACCAAAATCAACCAGTACCCATTCAGCCTCAGATTCTCCTTCAATCCCTAAAGGTCGCAAGCCTGCTGCTTTGGCTTTCTCAGCTAAATTATTGGCGATAGATTTCACATGGCGGCTGGAGTTCCCCGTACAGATAATCATCATATCGGTGATACTTGTGCGTTTCCGAACGTCAAATGAGACAATATCGGTTGCCTTGAGATCATCCAAGGTGCTGGTAATAAATTTTTTCAGGTCTTCAAATTCCATAGCATTACTCATATAATTGATGGGTTTTAATATAAGCCAGTACTGAGTCTGGCAGTAAAAATTCTGGGCTGTAGTGAGCACCAACTTGACATCGTATCATCGTAGAAGAGATGTCCAATGGCGTGACAAACTGTAAAAATATCTTGCCTGCTAACTCTTCGTGCGAAGCACCATAATCAAGATCGTGATGAGCATTTAAAAAGTTTTCCATTTCCGTGTCTAATAGCATCTTTTGCCCGGCTCTGATTGCCACAATAATATGAGCCAGCTCGATAAGGTGCCGCCAGTTTTTCCATGTTGCCAAATTGATAAAAGCATCGGAACCCACAATAAGTGCCAGTGGCCTATCAGGGTGGGCTTTTCTAAATGATTGTAGGGTATCAATCATGTAGGAAGGGGTATCTCGCGCTATTTCACGGTCATCAGGAACCAGGCGCGGTTCATTTGCAACAGCCAGATGCAGCATGGCGAGCCGATGAGCTGCACTCGCTAATGGGTCACCTTTGTGGACGGGAGAGTGACAAGGAACAAAGTGAATTTTCTCCAAATCAAAAATTTGAAGTAACTCCATAGCCGTTCGTAGGTGACCAAAATGAATGGGGTCAAATGTTCCCCCAATAATGCCAATTGGTTTTTCAAGAGGCCTAAAGTTTGTCATGATGGGTGCAAATCGAGTGAAACAGGAATCGCACCGCAATAAGATAAACACCAGCGTTGTAATGTTGGCCATAACGGAAGAGAGCTTGCACCCTTTATTGCTCGGTCAATGTTTGTGGCTTGATTTAACAGATTATATATCATCATTGGTTTAATACGCTTTAGTGCAACATCAACAACTCGCTGCCTGGCAGGTAAAACACGTAAATCACGCATAATCATATCGAGTGGTAAACCCGCTTTCAATTTTTCATGCATTTCATAGAGTTGCCTTAACTCACGAGTCAGCGCCCATAAAATCAGTATAGGTTCTGTTCCCTTTGTATGCAATTGTTGCATAATCCGTATACAGTTTTTGACATCACCCTTATCACAGCAATCTGCCAGCTTGAAAATGTCAAAATCTCCCTGATCAGTCACATTTTCCTCTAAATCAGTGAGCTTAATCATGCTGCCAGGTTCAAAAAGTAATTTTAATTGCTCAATTAGTTGCCGTAAGGCAAGTAAATTACCGATATTTTGTTCGATGACCCAATCAACGGCAACTGGGTCAATAAGCAAATTAGCTTGTTTGATTTGTGTGAGAAACCAATTTTTTTGTGCTGGTTGATCAAGCGGCCAAATGGGTAAGATCACTCCAGCTATATCAATTGCCTGAGCCCATTTAGTTTTGAGAGAGGTTGCATCCAGTTTCGGGGTTATGATTACCAATACTTGCGTACTGTCTATTTGCTGGCAATAGCGTTGTAATGCACTGCTCCCTTTATCTCCCGGCTTGCCATTGTTTATATACAATATCTGTAGTTGGCGCTCAGAAAACAACGAGTGAGTTCGTGTTGAGATTAGCCACTCTTCCCAATCAAATCCACTTTCTACGGTTGATGAGTGTATTTCATTAAAACCACACTGCTCAGCAATGCGGATAATGTGGTTGAGCGCCTGTTCGATTAACACAGGCTCATCACCACTTAGCAGATAAATAGGCAAAAAAGAGCGTTGCAGATGAGCAGATAACTGTTCAAAACGGAGCTTCATGATTTTTGCACTGTTTTGGTGGGTATATCAAGAGAAGCTATTGCTGCTTGGGCATCACTTGATCCAAGTTGAGCAATTATTTGATATACCGCATCTTGCTGCAGCTGCAATTCAACTGATTGTTGAACTGTATCTGTACTCAATACTTGATTCTGATTAAGTGAATAAATTTGAGACTGTTTAATGACTTTGGGTCCCCAAATGGATTCGCTCTTACTGTTGATTAGGTGGTAGGTAACGGTGTAGTACATGATATATTGTTCGGTACTTGAGCTTGAACTCTGCGTGTAGGAAGTGCTCGAAAATGATTCACTATCGATAACCAGGGAGAGCGGCGGGTGCTCGTTTGCTGGGCTAATGATCAGGCCAATGGACTTTAAAACCTGAGTCAGATTTTGCGTCAATGCGCCATAAGGGGCATTACTTTGTACACCTAATCGATGTAGATTAGGCGGCAATGGCGGGGCGCCACGTAAATGAAAACCACAACCAGAAAGAAAGAGGGTAAATGAGAGAACCAATAAAAACATGAAATTTGTCATGCCATTATTTGACGTTGTCATGCCAGCGTTTGGTATTGTCATGCCAGCGCAGGCTGGCATCCAGCGTTTAATCCTGGATGCCAGCCTGCGCTGGCATGACAATAACAAACGCTGGCATGACACCTTCAAAAGAAAACAATTTCGAGGTTTTTTCATTTTCATCATAATATCGGCTTGCAAACAATATTAATCAATCGCTCTGGAACATAAATCACTTTGACACAAGTTTGTCCAGACATGAGTTTAACGATCTGAGGATCAGCCAGTGCTTGTTGTTTGATATTATCTTCAGTTTCATCTGCATTCACAGAGATTTCACCACGCAATTTGCCATTAACCTGAATCATGAGCTTCATCACTTCACGTTGCAGAGCATGGGGGTCGGATTTTGGAAATTTCACCTGTAAAATATTTTCACCAAAACCAAGTACGCGCCACAGTTCATGCGTTAAATGCGGCGTAATGGGTGCTAAGGCACGCAATATAAAGCTTAAACCTTCATTCAGAATGGCAAGCTGAAACTCATCAGAAGTAGGGTCAAGCTGTTCCAGCGTATTGAGGATTTTCATACTTCCTGATACGACCGTATTAAACTGTTGACGCTCATAATCAAAGCGGATTTGATTTAATAATTGATGAATCTGACGGCGACAGATTTTTAATTCATCAGGCGCTTGCGTCCAATCAGTTGAGTCACCAGAATACAGATGATTGAGCAAATTAAAATCTTTTAATTGTGCAGTGTGGCGATAAGCAAACTGGTAAAGACGATTTAAAAAACGTGCACTGCCAGCAACACCCGCATCAGACCATTCCAGCGATAATTCAGGTGGCGCGGCAAACATAACAAATAGGCGAACGGTATCAGCACCATATTGATCAATCAAGGCTTGTGGATCAACTGTATTGCCTTTTGATTTTGACATTTTTGCACCATCTTTCAACACCATCCCTTGGGTCAACAGATGCGTAAATGGCTCATCTGAATTGAGCAGCCCCTCATCTCGCAATATTTTATGAAAAAAGCGGGCATAAAGCAGATGTAAAATAGCATGTTCGATACCGCCGATGTATTGGTCAACGGGAGTCCAGTATTTTGCTCTGTCATCAAGCATTTCATCTGTTTGGTTATATGAGGCAAAACGTGCGTAATACCAGGAAGACTCGAAAAAAGTGTCGAATGTATCGGTTTCTCGTCGGGCAGGTTTGCCGCATTCGGGGCAGGTTGTTTGATAGAACTCAGGCATGTCATTCAGTGGCGAGCCTGGATTTTCAAGGGTGACATCGGTCGGCAACAGAACGGGTAATTGTGACTCAAGAACGGGCACATCACCACAATCAGTACAGTAAATCATGGGAATAGGGGCGCCCCAGTAGCGTTGACGTGAAACTCCCCAGTCGCGTAAACGGAAATGTACTTGAAATTCACCTTGGCCTTTCTCTTTGAGAGCCTCGGTGATAGCTTTGATAGCCTCTTGCGACGATAAGCCAGAAAATTCGCGAGAATGAATGACTTGGCCATACTCAGAGTAGGCGCGATCTTTTGATATGTTTTCCGGAATTTCAATCACTTGTTTAATCGGCAGATGATACTGGGTAGCAAACTCAAAGTCGCGTTGATCATGTGCAGGTACAGCCATAACCGCACCTGTGCCATAATCCATGAGCACAAAATTGGCAATCCAGATCGGTAACAATTCCCCGGTGAGAGGGTGAATCGCGTGAAAAGGGGTCGCTATGCCACGTTTTTCCATGGTCGCCATATCCGCTTCAGCTACCTTAGTTCCTGCGCAACTGGCAATAAAGGCAGAAATAGCTGGGCTGTTTTCAGCAGCTAATTGTGCAAGCGGGTGCCCGGCTGCGATAGCAAGATAGGTGGCACCAAACAAGGTGTCGACACGCGTAGTATATATCTCGATTTTTTGGGTATTTTCTTCGATCTTAAAATGGATTTGCACACCTTCAGAACGTCCAATCCAATTTCGCTGCATGGTTTTGACTTGTTCTGGCCATCCGTCAAGTTTATCAAGATCGCGTAATAATTCTTCGGCATAAGCGGTGATTTTAATGAACCATTGAGGAATTTCTTTGCGTTCGACCAAGGCACCAGAGCGCCAACCGCGGCCATTGACGACCTGCTCGTTAGCTAATACAGTCTGATCAACAGGATCCCAATTAACGGTTGCTTTTTTCTTATAAACTAGGCCTTTTTTTAACATACGAATGAAAAGCCACTGTTCCCAGCGGTAATAATCAGGATCGCAAGTGGCAAATTCGCGTTGCCAATCATAGGCCAGCCCTATATTTTTAAATTGTTGCCGCATATGGTCAATGCTTTGATACGTCCAGACAGCAGGCGCAGTTTTGTGTTTTAGCGCCGCATTTTCGGCAGGCAGGCCAAATGCATCCCACCCGATGGGTTGCAGAACATTTTTGCCCAGCATACGTTGATAGCGGGCAATTACGTCGCCCAAAGTATAATTTCGCACATGCCCCATATGTAAATAGCCACTGGGATAGGGAAACATTGCAAGACAATAGAATTTTTCTTTGCTGATATCTTCATTGACATTAAATGAACGTACATCTTCCCAAAAGCGTTGGGCATTTTGTTCGATCGTTTTAGCATCGTACTGCGGTTGCATCATAATTTATATTTGCCAGTTTTAAGGTTCGTAGAACCGGCAAGCATAACCCAGCTTTCTTTCAAGGGCAAGTGAGGAATTACAGTTTACGTAATTTAACTGCTGTGCCGTAAGCTAAAATTTCTGCGCACGTCTGACCTATTTCACTTGTGATAAAACGTACCCCGACAATGGCGTCTGCGCCTACCTCAGTAGCATGTTGAATCATACGTTCTAATGCCTGGTCTCGAGCATCATTTGCTGCTTTGGTATATTCAGGCACTTCACCGCCAATGATGGTTCGTAAACTGGCGATAAAATTGCGGGCAAAATTACGTGTTCTCACAGTATTGCCTCTTACCAAGCCCAAGGTTTTCTCAATTTGAAATTCACTGAAATTATCTTGCGTGGTGATTAATATTTTATCCATGTTTAGTTTTCCTTTATAAACGCGTTTTTCATTGTAGCACAATTAAAGAAAGCCATCCCGCTCTTGGAAAGGCTACGCTTATTTGTAAAAGGATATAATGTATATTACTATATACGTTATACCTTATTTTGTTTACTATAATGGACGTTAAGATGAGCTTTGCATTACCGATTCCAGTCCGCAGAACCTTACGAAAACTGGGCAGTGATATACACAATGCCAGACGTCGTCGGCGAATTACCACTCAACTCCTCTCAGAGCGAGCAGGTATCAGTCGCGCAACCTTATATAAAATTGAAAAAGGCGAGCCAGGGGTTGCTTTAGGGCATTATGCTACTGTTTTATTTGTCTTGGGAGTAAATGACAGATTAGCTAATTTGCTGGATGTCACTACAGATACCCTGGGTTTAGATTTAGCAGATGAGCAATTACCAAAACGAGTTAGATTTAAAAAATCTAAATTAGAGTAAAGTAAATCATGGAAAAACAAATATTTATTTATATCGATCTTAGGGTCTGTTGACAATTGGTTCTTTGAAGCGAAAAAAGAGAGAATCGAGGAAAAATTGGTTCTTGTTTGAGGCGAATAGCAAGCTATTTAACGA
>JABEVJ010000148.1 GCA_013043985.1 Legionellales bacterium
GCTTCAGTGCTAAAACCTTAATTACGTGATAGTAGCTAACCTATTAAAATTTAACGTTTTTTTCTCAATTTATGTGTCGATACCTCAGACTATATACCCTCAGACTCATTATCGATGATTTGATTGGCGATTATCAAAATGATGAGAAGTTTAGAACACACTTCCAAAGTTGGTTTAGCCAATTTATGGTTGGAAAAAGATAAACTTATCGAAACAATACTCAACACTCATGAGTATATTAAGTGCGGAGTATCTGAATAATGAGTGATGCATTCGGTTTTTCACCTGTCAAAATAGCAACAAGACGCAGCCCTCTCGCATTGTGGCAGGCAAATCATGTAAAAAAGCAACTTATCAATAAATATCCCAATATGTTAATTAATCTTGTCTTAATGACAACAACTGGTGATATTAATCTTGCAGGCTCTCTTGCCAACCTCGGCGGTAAAGGATTATTTGTCAAAGAGCTTGAGATAGCTTTATTGAATAAACAAGCAGATATCGCCGTACATTCAATGAAGGATATGACAATTCAACTTCCAGATAATTTAACTCTTGCGGCATTTATGCCTCGCGAGGATGCGCGTGATGCGTTACTCAGCAGGAATTATCTTAGTCTAGATGATTTACCACCCAACGCTATTGTTGGAACTTCCAGCCTGAGACGAAAAGCGCAATTACTTGCAATCAGACCTGATTTAATCATTAAATCCTTGCGAGGAAATGTCAACACACGTATTGATAAATTGCAGCAAGGTGAGTATGACGCTATTATTCTTGCTGCTGCAGGATTGATTCGTTTAGGTTTGGAAAAAGAAATAAAACAATTACTTCCTGTTGAACTGATGTTACCCGCAGTTGGTCAGGCCATTATTGGACTTGAGACTCGTAAAGATGATGAACGATTTGAACTAATTCAATCTTTAGGTTGCACTGATTCTGCATCTTGTATTACTGCAGAACGAAGTATGAATCTGGTTTTGGGTGGTAGTTGTACTGCACCAATTGCAGGATTTGCTACTATACAAAACCAAAAACTACATTTACGTGGTAGGGTATTAAGCCAGGATGGTAAAAAAATGATTGAAGCCTCGGGTGAAAGTTTATTAATAGATGCTGCTGCTTTGGGAGTCGAGGTTGCGCAAACCTTGTTAAAACAGGGTGCTGAAAAAATTCTCCAGGAAGCGAAGTGATTTATCCTATCTATGACAACACGCAATGTGAGTTAACTGATTTGCGAGTATTGATAACACGTCCTGCAACTCAAGCAAATACATTAATTCAAATGCTAAATGAAGCTCATGCCATACCTCGATTACTTCCGATGGTTGCCATTCATTCGCGATTCGATGACCCAAGTCTGACATTAGCCTTAAATGCTTACGACGCTGCAGAATATTTGATTTTTACCAGCGTCAACGCGGTAACTCATGCCATCATGGCGATTAAACAAGCAAAAAAACAGTGGCCGCCATCTAAAATTATTTTTGCAGTAGGTTCAACAACCCGTGATTGTCTCCAAGATCAGGGTTGCACAGAGGTTATTATTCCAGATGGTAAGTTTTGCTCTGAAAACCTTCTGCATAAAATAGCATCTTATCCGATTCGTGATAAACTGATGATTATTTTTGGCGGAGCACATCCGAGATCATTACTTGAATCAACGTTGAAAAAGCAAAATGCGCAAGTATTGCACGCCATCTGCTATGAAAGACATCAGGAAGTAATTAAAATGGACTTGACTCAACAACATGAATTATTAGATAGTATTGACGTATTTGTATTCACGAGTGATGAAATTTTAGTCTGTTTTATGCAAATAATTTGCGATGAATTGCATGATCAATTATTTAAAAAACCATTTTTGATTATCAGCCGTCGTATGCACCAAACCTTACAGCGAATGGGTTATACAAAATCACCCATTATTGCAGACAATCCTACCGATAGCGGTATAATGGCTGCCTTAACACATTGGTATGAGGAATATCATCATGGTTGAAAACTCAACTACGAAACAGGAAAAACCGATTGCGTCTCCTAATTTAAATAAAACATGGTTCATTGTTTTACCCTTAATATCTTTGGCTGCTGCTGCGGCATTGTTATTAGCAGGGATAATAGTCTGGAAAGGTAACCAAGGTCTACTTCAACAAAATGCTGATGAAATTGTTGCATTAAAATCTTCATTAACGGACATGAATGCGCAAATGTTGCAAGACAAGCAAGTTGCTCAAAAACAACAAATTCGTTTAAACGCCTTTTTAAATACCCAGTCTGAAGACAATATCAACTGGCAGTTGGGTGAGGCACGCTATTTAATTCATCTTGCCAATTTCAGTGTCAGTTTTGAGCACAATGTTCCCGTTGCTATCGAGCTATTAAAAACAGCTGACAGCCGAATAGCTACCCTTGATGACACTGATTTTCTCCCTATGAGACAAGCCTTGGCAAATGATATTACGGCACTAGAAGGCGTTCCTCAAGCTGATATGGCCAATATTCTCCTGCAATTAAATGCTTTAGGTGATCAGATTAACAAGCTACCAGTTATTTCCACCCCCAATGCTGTTCCGCAAGCAGCTCCACCCAAGCATCATCATCAGCCAGGCTGGAAGCGTGGACTTGCCCAAAGTTGGCAGGAACTTAAGCAAATTATCGTTGTGCAATATCATGACCAACCTGTCGGACAATTAATTACTCCACAAAATCGCAATTATCTTGATCTTCATCTACAAATGCTGCTATCTCAGGCTGAATGGGCGTGTCTGCATCAAGAGGGCGCACTTTATACCAGCAGCATTACACAAGCAATCGAGTGGGTTAAAAATTATTATGTTGAATCTGCTCCGCAAACACAGGCGATGCTCTCCAGCCTAACAACATTGCAGGGGCAAATTATTTCGCCGCCTCTTCCCAATATTTCTGATTCATTACAAATTATTAATACCCTCTTGGATAATTTGCCAATGGTTAAGGGAGCCAAAAAAGCATGAAGTTTTTACTATGCGTGTTAATCATTTTTTTCTTGGCCATTTGGGCTGGAGTTAAAATCGCAGCTGATCCCGGTTATGCTTTGTTTGCCTATCAACATTGGACAGTACAAATGCCGTTATGGATTGCAGCGGCCTTACTTATACTGGGTTTTATCCTATTACATAACCTCTTATTGTTGATACGTGGAACGGGTGCGCTAGCAAAGAAAATCCGAGCTTGGCGAAAACAGCGGCGCTTAAATGCTTCACATCGCCTGACCAAAGTAGGTTTATGTGAGCTTGCCGAAGGAAAATGGGCATCGGCAGAAAATTTATTAATCAAAGCTATCCAGCACAACCCCTCGCCTTTAATCAACTACCTCGCCGCTGCACGGGCAGCTCAAGAGCAAGGAGATGAGAACCGCCGCGATGAATATTTACGAAAAGCGCATGAAAGCACGCCTGATTCAGCTCTTGCGATTGGACTCACCCAGGCACAATTACAATTTAATCAAAAACAACTTGAACACAGTCTGGCGACTTTACGGCATTTACAGCATCTTGAGCCTGAAAATCAATATGTATTAAAAATGCTGAGGCAATTATATCAAAAATTAGTGGACTGGAATGGGATAGTTGAAATACTACCTGAATTACGCAAGCGAAAAGTTTTTCCCTCTGAGGAACTTATTAACCTTGAGAAACAAGCTTATGCTGAGCTTTTGACTCAATTTAAAAGCAGCGCAAGTCATCAGCAGCTTGACGAGCTTTGGCAACGGATACCACGTTCGCTGAAACGAGATCCACTACTATTACAACGCTATGTCGATCGGCTGATTATCCAGCATCGAGATGAAGAAGCTGAGCACGTTATCCGTGGAGCATTAAAGAATGATTGGCAACCGGAGCTTATCCGCTTATATGGCTTATTATCCTGCGCTGCTTCTGAGAAACAACTTGAGATTGCTGAGTCATGGTTAAAGCAATATGGCAATAGTGGTGTTTTATTTCTGACTTTAGGACGTTTATGTTTGCGCAATCATTTGTGGGGGCAAGCTAGGCACTATTTTGAGTCAGCCCTGGCACTTGAACCATGCCCGGAATTATATGCTGAATTTGGCCGCTTACTGGAGCACATAGGGCAAACCAATGAGGCCATTGAAAAGTATCGGCAAGGATTGTTAGGGTCGATGGTTACGGTGAGTTTTTAAATATGTACCAAAAAATTATTTTAGCTAGCAGCAATAAAGGCAAAATAGCCGAATTTCAAGCTATCCTTCCCACTCATCAATTAATTCCGCAAAGTGATCTTGATATACCTGACGCCGACGAAACAGGTCTTACCTTTATCGAAAATGCGCTTATTAAAGCACGAAATGCCTGTAAACTCAGCGGATTACCCAGTATTGCCGATGATTCGGGATTAATTGTCGATGCGCTTGATGGCCGCCCGGGAATTTATTCAGCACGCTATGGCAGTCAAGACAGTAACCACACCACGAATATTGAGAAAGTATTATCTGAAATGCGCGATGTTTTAGCCCCTCAACGCACAGCACGTTTTGTTTGTACGGTTGTTTTCATGCGCAATGATGACGATCCACTACCCATTGTCTGTCAAGGTCTCTGGGAAGGAACGCTTCTGAATAAGCCTCAAGGCGAATATGGTTTTGGTTATGATCCTATTTTTTGGGTGTCAGAATATAATTGTTCTGCTGCTGAACTTGAACCACAATTAAAAAACACGATGAGTCATCGCGCAAAAGCATTGGCTTGCTTGGCTGATGCTTTTAGGAAGATCGATCGTGAATCCTAAATTATCTTTGCAAGTCGCTATCGCTTTACATCAGGAAGGAAGATTGGACGAGGCAAAAGAGGCTTATTTCGCGATTTTAGAAGGCGATCCTGCTTGCTTGGATGCGCTGCATCGTCTCGGTATGCTACATGTGCAGCAAAATGAATATGCGCTCGCTACCACTCAATTTGAGCAGATTCTGTCATATGATCCCGATGATGTGGTTGCACATCTTCACTTAGGTAATTGTTGTTTACGTTTATATAAAATAGACTCAAACCAAGCAAGCGCGAAGAGTCTAGGAAAAGCGCGTTACCATTTTGAGCAGGCTATTCGACTTAAACCGGATTATGTTGAAGCTTATAATGCCTTAGGAAACCTGTTTCATCAGCAAGATGATCTCCTCAAAGCAATGGAGTGTTATCAAAAAGCTGTTTTGCTAAGACCCAATTATCTTGATGCGCTTGTCAATTTAGGCACAATTTCACTTAAACTTGAACGCATGGACGAAGCACAACACTATTTTGAGCAGATTGTTGCACTTTATCCGTCTCATGACGCTGCTAATTTTCAATTGGGAAATATTGCTTATCAACGAAAACAGTTGGATCAAGCACTTGTTTTCTACGAAAAAATTCCTTATCACCTGAATGCTCAACTCAATATGGGCAGCATTTTTCTTGAAAAAGGATTAACTGAAAAAGCCATTGAAAAATTTATATATGTACTATCACTTGAACCAAAACATTTATTCGCACACAGTAATCTTGCCGCGCTCTATGTGACGCAAAAAGATTTTGATAAAGCTATTTCACATTATTATGAAATTTTATCGCAAGATCCTGACTACTATACAGCGCACTTTAATCTGGGTGCCATTTATATGCAGCAGCGAAAATGGGAAACGGCCGCTTATCATCTGGCAATCGCCATCCGATTGCAAGTCAATGATCCTGATGCACATGATAACTTTGCTACAACGCTATTAAAACTTAATCGTATTGATTTAGCCAAAGAACATTATCAACGAGCATTAGCTTTGCGGCCTGAAGATGAAATTGCTGCCTATCGGCTCGCTGCTTTAACTGGAACAAATCAACCAGAGAAAGCACCGGGCACTTATATTCAAATGCTTTTTGATAATTATGCTGATAACTTCGATCATGAGTTGATGGATAGTTTGCAATATAAAGTGCCTGAAGCCATCCATCACCTTGCCTGTCGTTATCTGAATGAGCAAACTGAATTACGTATTGTTGATTTAGGATGCGGAACAGGGCTTGCTGGCCGTTATTTTGTTACAAAAGCCAAACAATTGATTGGTGTTGATCTTTCCTCAAATATGTTAAAAATTGCCGAAAAAAAACATATTTATGATAACTTGATTGAGGAGGAGATGGCCACTGCGCTTACTGCCTGGAAAAATGAAATTGATTTGATTATTGCCGCGGATAGTTTTGTCTATATCGGTGATATGCATGAATTGCTAACTAACGCTCATCAGGCATTGCGAGATGGTGGTTATTTGATTTTTACCACAGAATCAGGCTATCAACAGGATTTTCAATTGACAGATACGGGGCGTTATTTGCATCATGCGGACTATTTAAAACGTTTAGCAACTGAAACTGGCTTTGAGGTGTTGGAGTTAATTCAGGTTAAATTACGTGAGCAAAAAGGCGTACCAGTGAATGGGTATTTAGTGATGTTTACAAATTCATCTGCATCCATTCTTCAAGAATAATCCTAGCTGCTAATGCATCTACCTGATTTTTTTGTATCGCGCGGTATCCGCCCTGATCAAACAAAGATTGTCTCACCTCAAATGATGTCAAACGCTCATCCATACCATGAACAGGCAATTTATAACGCGACTTTAATTGTAAGGCAAAGGTTCGGGCGTTGTGAGTAAGAGGTTGTGCCGTATCATCCATATTAAGCGGAATGCCGACAATAATAGCTTGAGGTTGCCACTCTTTTATTATTTTATCTACATGAGTCCAATCTGGCCGCCCTTTTTGTGCCATTAATGTTTTCAAAGGGCTTGCCTGCTGAGTTAATGTTTGACCAATAGCCACACCGATGCGGCGTAGACCAAAATCAAAACCTAGCAAAATGCCCTCATAAATCCGAGGTTTGTCAATGAGTAATAAATCAGGCATGACCTGTTTCAGATGATATGTTGGCAATATCAATGCCTATCAACGCCGCCGCAGCCTTCCAACGGTCTTCGCTGGGGGTATGAAATAAAATTTCAGATACAGCAGGTGTTGTCAACCAATAATTATTAGCTACCTCCTCTTCAAGCTGCCCTTCTTCCCAACCGACATACCCCAAAATGACAAGAAACTCCTCTGGCCCATCGCCTTTGGCCATTGCATGAAGAATATCCTGTGAAGAGGTAACAGCTAAATTATCGCCGATAAGGAGAGTAGACTGCCAAGATCCGAAAGGAGGATGAATGATGAAACCCCGTTCAGGCTGCACGGGCCCGCCTAAAAATACGGGCACATCAGATACCGCTTCATTTGTTATGTTTATGTCCATCTGTGCCATCACTTCACCCAGATTAATTTCGGAAATTTGGCGATTAACAATCACACCCATTGCGCCATTTCGAGTATGGGCACAAATATAAACTACCGCGCGCGCAAAATTAAAGTCATTTAATAACGGCATCGCAATAAGAAAATGATTTTGTAAACTAATAAAATTGTCTTCCATTTTGTGATTATCAAACTTTCTTACATTGAAAGCAAGTCTGGATTTAATTATACTCGACACACATGAGTGTCAAGTATAAACTCGACGCATATCTGATAAGGAGTTATTCCATTGAAAATAGCTTTATTGGCAACCGGAACCGAATTAGTCACTGGTGATATTTTAAATACTAATGGGCAGCATATTGCGCAACTTCTCACGGATGAAGGATACACAATAGGACAACATATTTTGGTTAGCGACGAGCAAACTGACATAATCAGTGCTCTCAATTATTTGATGCAAACCCATCAGATCATTATTATTATAGGTGGGCTTGGCCCCACTACCGATGATCGTACACGCTTTGCCGTCAGCGAAGTCATTGGACAGGAGCTTGTATTTCATGAGCCAAGCTGGAAGGATATTGTAGACCGACTCACCCATTATGGTTTAGTGGTTTCTGAAAATAATCGCCAACAAGCTTTATTTCCAGACTCTGCTACTATATTTCAAAACCAGAATGGCACAGCAAACGCCTGCAAAATAGTGTCGGGAGAAAATTTGTTATATCTTTTGCCAGGCCCTCCCAATGAATGTTTACCCCTCTTTGACAATCAAATTTTTCCTGACATTCAACACTTGTCTCCGCCTCAAAAACAATACAAGCGTAAATGGCGTTTATTTGGTGTCAGTGAAAGTGCGATCTCTGCTGAATTAGAGGCTGTATTATCCGATACAACCGTCACAACGGGTTACCGCGTTGACTATCCTTATCTTGAGTTTAAAATAAGTGCAAACCATCCTCCTGCACCAAATGAATGGCTGGAAAAACTTGAAGCCATCATTCAACCTCATTTGCTTGCAGATGCCTATGAGCCTGCTTCAACCTTACTCAAAAAAAAATTAGCCCGTTTATCACATCCGCTTCTTCTTATTGACTCCGCAACTGGCGGCTATTTGTATCAAACGATCAGTAATCGTGATAATTATCATCAATTGGTCTACACTCAGCGATTGGGATTAGACGAAGAGAATTTTTTAGCGGTTATCGAAATTCATGGCCTTCTTGAACATTGGGCCGGATTGGATCACACACTAAAAACACAAGTAGAAATACAATTGCGATCAAAACAACAAAACGAAAAAGTGATCATTGAGATTCCCTATCGTCCACAGCGGGTTTTGCGTTATGCAACCGAAATTATTGCCAAACAGATATTGGAATGGTTAGATGAAGAATAGACCTAAACTCGCTGCTGAGTGTCAAAAGAGGTCTAATGAATTTTATAAGCTAATGTTTGTGACTAATAAACAAGATAAGTCGATTGATGATTATTTGTCGCTTGTCAAAGCGTGTGTAGCGTCTGGGGTAACTTGCGTTCAATTACGTGAGAAAAATGCCTCCTATGAATCGCTTATCACCTTTGGACAAGCACTTAAAAAATTTTTATCTTCCGTAGCAATCCCTTTGATTATCAATGACAATCTGGACTTGGCATTGGCACTCGATGCTGATGGCGTGCACCTTGGACAAACCGATGGAGACGTCCAAAAAGCTCGGCAGCGGCTAGGCACTGACAAAATCATTGGACTTTCAATCAGCTCACTAGAGCAATTACAAACAGCCAATAGTTTACCTATTGATTATGTTGGATGTGGCGCCATTTTTCCAACACAAAACAAAATCGATATAACAACCATTATTGGATTGGAAGGTTTACAGCAATTAGCAAGTCTGTCAAAACACCCCATGGTTGCCATTGGTGGAATTAATCTATCTAATGCCAGAGAAGTAATGCAAACTGGTTGCCGTGGTATCGCTGCCATTGGTGTTTTTCATCATCCAGCAGATGGTGCAACCGCCACCCAAAAACTACGTCAGATGAGAGATGAAAAAGATGCTTACACAACTAGAAACCGCAATAACTAATTTAAGACAACTTAAGCCATTGGTCTTATGCCTCACCAATTACGTCACCATGGATTTGATGGCCAACAGTCTGCTTGCATTGGGAGCTTCTCCTCTCATGTCTGTGTGCGATGATGAGCTTGAAGAATTGATCAAGATAGCACAGGTGGTTACCATTAATATTGGAACGCTAGATCATGATTTTATTGCAAGATGCCAAAAAGCTATCGACTATGCCGCGCAACACAATAAACCCATTATTCTCGATCCTGTTGGTGCTGGTGCCAGTAAAATGCGGACGCAACATGCGCGTGAATTTCTGGGACATGCCAATATTATCAGAGGCAATGCCAGTGAAATAAACGCCCTGCTTGATGATTTATCGCTCACTAGAGGAGTTGATACATCTCATTCTGTCGAACAAACGAAAGATAAAGCACATCAACTTGCTGTTGGATATCAATGCACTGTTGTCATAAGTGGTAAAGAAGACTTTATTACTGACGGGAAAAGAGAGACGTCACTGAGCTTTGGCTCGCCGTTGATGCCGCTTGTGACAGGAATGGGGTGTACGTTAACTGCTATTATTGCAGCATTTAGAGCGGTAATTACGGATGAGTTTGAAGCAGCTAAACTTGCAACCAGCTTCGTTGGCTTATGCGGAAATCTGGCACATCTTAAATCCACTGCCCCGGGTAGTTTTCGCACCACGTTTATTGATGAGTTGTATAAAGCAGATTTTGAGTTGATGAATGTTAAATGAATTAGAAATTATTACCCATTTACAGAAAAAATTTCCATCTCATATTGGTGATGATGCGGCAGTAATCGCCTTTTCTGGCACAAAGCGTTATGTCATCACGAACGATCTGCTCGTTGAAGATGTTCATTTTCGCCTGCGTTATACTACTCCCACCCATCTTGCACATAAAGCACTGCACGTTAATTTGAGTGATATTGCAGCGATGGGAGGCCAGCCTCAGTTCGTCTTACTTGGTATGGCAGTACCACTCAATTATGCCGATAATATCAAGCTATTTTTAAATGGTTTTAGCAAAGCTTGCAAAGCAGCATCTGTCATATTGATTGGCGGCGATACAACGAAATCCCCTGATAAATTATTTATCAGCCTTACTGTTATTGGCGTTGCCGAAGAGAGAAAGATAAAATATCGCCACACCGCAAAACCGGGCGACTGGATTGGTTTAGTGGGTCAGATGGGACATGCACATATTGGTTTAACTGCGTTAGAGTCGGTTACTACCGGATTAAATTCATTTAAAAAAGACTTTTTAAAACCTCAGGCTCGTGTCCTTGAAGGCCTTTGGCTTGGAGCACAATCTGGCGTAACTTCAATGATGGATACGTCTGATGGTTTATTGATTGATTTGAAACGTTTATGTAGAGCCTCACAGGTAGGAGCAGAAATTTATTTGGAAAATTTACCTGACACAAAAACGCTTAACACAGCTTGTCAGCGTTTAAAACTTGATCCCATTGAGACCATGCTGACGGGGGGAGAAGATTATAGTTTATTGTTGACTATTCACCCTGATAAACTAAAAACAATTGCTAAACAGTTCAATGCCGCCTTTGGCTATGCTATCAAATGCCTAGGAAGAGTTACCAGTGGCAAAGGTGTTTCTTTTATGCAAAATGGACATATTAAACCATTGACGCTGCAACCTTTCTCTCATTTTGGTGAACAATTATGAAATATAAATGTTTGTCGATTGCAGGTTTTGATGGCTCAGGCGGTGCAGGTATTCAAGCCGATCTCAAGACATTTTCAGCATTAAGATGTTACGGTACGACAGTTCTGACGGCATTACCCATACAAAACACGTGTGGCGTTAGAAATTGTTTTGATCTTCCCCTTGCAGCGATACAAGAACAACTTGATTGTATTTTTGAAGATATCACTCCTGATAGTATTAAAATCGGTATGTTATTCTCTCGTCCAATTATCGAGTTGGTCAGTGCATTCCTGGTCAAACATGCAAAAAATATTCCCATTGTGCTAGACCCTGTGATGGTTGCCAAAAGTGGCCATTCGCTCTTATTACCTGATGCCATAGAAACATTAAAATCGACACTTATCCCGCTTGCCACGATTATCACTCCCAACTTGCCTGAAGCCTATCGTTTGGTGGGAGAGACGAAAGATATTGAGGCACTGGGTGAATCATTATTACGGCTGGGCGCCAAAGCCATTTTACTCAAAGGCGGTCATGCCGATGGCGTAAATAGCAATGATTTGTTTTTAGATCAACATGGAAATAAACGATCCTTCGAAGCTCCGCGCATCGATTCAAGAAATACCCATGGTACGGGCTGTACGCTTTCTGCTGCTATTTGTGCTTATCTGAGCCGCGGTGAGAGTTTGATCGATGCCTGTCACTTGGCTAAAACCTATCTTTTTGAGGCAATACTTGCTGCAAAAGATCATTCTGTGGGTAAAGGTCATGGCTCAGTGCATCATTTTCATGCGTTTTATCGCATTTAAATCATTTTCCACTACCCGCTCATGGCAAGGTCTGGCTAGCAATTTTTCCATAGCAAGTGGTATTGGCGGCACCTGGTTGAGTAGCGGTTTGATAATGTCGTCAAACTTACACGGATGAGCCGTGGCAACATTTATCCAAGGCTCGGAAGATAATTGTTTACGGGTATTATAAGCCGTAGCTGTATGAGGGCAAATAAAACGCTGGTGGATTTTATAATTTTCCTTGATAGTTTCTTTAATTGCTTCATCACTCACGCTAAATGTATTTGCTTCTTGTTTAAAGTGAGGCCACGAGGGGAAGAGATATTGCAAGCGTTCAAAATTACTGGGTTTGCCCACATCCATGGCATTTGCAAGAGTATTAATACTGGCCCTGGGTTTGAAATCGCCAGTAACAAGGTAATCAGAGATCACCTGATTGGCATTCGTCGCTAAGACTATTTCACGGATAGGAAATCCCATGGCTTTTGCCCAGTAAGCCGCCGTAGCATTACCAAGATTACCTGTCGGGATAATAAAACCTGCGGGTTGTTGATGCGCTAAATAAAATTGCAGACTGGTATAAGCGTAATAACTCATTTGTGGTAAAAGTCGGCCAATATTCACGCTGTTGGCTGTACAAAGCCCCATGTCTTTCCAATTTGGATCAGCAAAGGCTGATTTCACTAAATGTTGACAGTCATCAAAACTGCCCTTCACTGCTAGGGATAAAATATTTTCACCCCAGCAATTAATTTGGTGCGCTTGTCGTTTAGAAATTTGTCCTTCTGGATAAAGAATGACTGCGGTTACTCCAGGTTTTTGATAAAAAGCTGCAGCAACTGCTGAACCAGTATCACCGGATGTGGCGACGAGTAAGGTGATAGGTTTTTGGTTGGATAATAGACTTAAACATTCAGCTAAAAAACGTGCTCCAACATCTTTGAATGATAAAGTAGGACCATGAAATAATTCTAGTTCCCAAGTACTAGCGTCTACTTGAGTCAATGGGATAGTGAAGTTAAATGCTCGCTCGCAAATAGCTGGTAGAGCGTTTTCTAATTGACTACTTGCGAAAAAAGGGTGCAATAATTGCGAGGCAAATGCTGCAAAAGGCATAGCTGGATTGAAATCTGCGCGATTAATTTGTGGTAACGTTTCCGGTACAAATAAACCACCATCAGGGGCAAGTCCTGCCAATAAAGCCATGTCAAGGCTAAAAGAAGGAGTGCTATTGCGAGTGCTGATAAATTTCATGATCAATTCTCTTTGTGGTTATAATTTTCGCCCCTTGCGTTCCCATCTCGGAAACATAGCCATCTGCGCCAATGCCACATTGATGAAATGCTGCAAGCATTGCATCACGCGTTGTCTGTGCGATGCATTGGTTTGCACATAAAGCAAAAACACTAGGACCAGAGCCTGATAAGGAGGCGCCTAAAGCACCCGCCTCTAATGCCGCTTGTTTTACCGCATAAAAACCCGTTACTGAAGGAGCTCGTTGGGGTTCAATCAAAATATCTTGTAAGACGTATTTAATCAAATCGTAATCCTGACGAAATAATCCGGCAATAAAGCCAGCAAGATAAGCAGATTGTCGTGAATGTTGAGCCAAGCTTATCGTAGGTGAAAGTATAGCGCGCGCAGCACTGGTGCTGATTTGTAAGTGCGGGTGAACAAGTGCGCAATAAAGATTGGCAGTGGGCAAGATAACAGGTGTAAGATTTTCAGTTTGATAACTTAACGTCAATCCGCCATAAAGTGATGGAATAATATTGTCAGGATGTGCATTGAGACTAGCAACTCCCTCCCCCATAAGCGCATATTTAGCTAATTGTGATAGCTCAAGGGGCTTTTTTAAAAAAGCGTTCAATGCGACCATTCCCGCAACTGCACTCGCAGCAGACCCACCCATACCCGAAGCAAGCGGGATGCCTTTGTGGATATGAATATGAAAGCCACAATCGTTCAACCCGAGATCATTCAGTAAGCTTACTATGCCTATGGTTGCGGTATTTTGATGAGGATTTTTCGGTAAATCTGTCGTGATGCCACTGATCTCAAGTGTACACTCTCTTTTGTCATGCCGAGTGAGTGTGACGGTATCACCAATATCAGCTAAGGCAAAACCTAAAATATCAAATCCCACTGCAACATTGGCGCAGGTGGCAGGGGCAAAAGCAGAGGATTGGGTGATATGAGTATTTAACATAATATTTTAAAACCTTTAATGCGAAAGTGTTGATACCAAGCGTAATAAATCAGCAAAAACACCCGCCGCAGTAACTTGTGCGCCAGCACCAGGCCCTTGTATTACTAAAGGTTGTTGTTGATAGCGCGAAGTGTGAAAAATTAACATATTATCGGTTCCTTGCAAACGCGAGAATGGATGATCATCCGAACAACGTTGAATCGATACCATCACGGGTTGACCTGGAACGATAGTGCCTACATAAGCTAAACGCTCGCCTTTTTCATGACATTCTTGTGCCATTTGTCCGATGGCTGCATCATGTTGTGGAAGTTGTTCTAAAAAGTCACTAATGGAAAGGTTTTTGAGTGCTGGTGGAACTAAATCATGCACAGCAATATCATTTAGACTTGTTTCCATGCCAATTTCACGCGCTAAACACACCATTTTTCGTGCAAAATCCATGCCAGATAAATCATCACGGGGATCGGGTTCAGTGTAATTTAATTCTTTGGCAGTGCGGACAATATCTGAAAAGGCTCGACCCGTAGCTAATTCGTTAAAGATATAACTTAGGGTACCTGATACTACGCCTTCAATTTTAATAATAGTATCACCAGTTTTAACTAAATCCTGTAGCGTATTAATAACAGGTAAGCCAGCACAAACCGTGGTTTCATATAAATAATGGCAGTTTTTTTGCGCCATTAATTCGTGCAAGTGACGATAATAACGAATATCACCTGAGTTAGCTCGCTTATTCGGAGTAATAATATGCAGCCCCTGCTCAATCCAGGTCGCATAATGATCCGCTACGGTTTGACTGGCACTGCAATCAATAATTACATTATGCGGGATGCTGGTGTCACACAAATGTTTAGCTAAAGCGACTAAATCCGTAGGAATACTATTTTTTTCCCACTCATTTTGCCATTGCGATAAATCAATATTCTTGTCTGACAATAACATCTTACCTGAATTAGCAATAGCGCGTACACATAAATTAGCATGTCGATCGTTCTTTAAGCGTTCAAGTGCCTCATTAATTTGGTGCAATAAGGTTTTACCAATCGCACCAGGACCAACTAGCGCAATAGCAATACTTTTATGCGACAAATAAAAACCACTATGTACCGCACGTAACGCACGAGGCATGTCGTTTTGATGAAGTACCAAAGAAATATTGCGCTCAGACGAACCTTGCGCGATAGCGTGAATATTAATGTTTGCTTGAGCTAAGGTGTGGCATAACTTGCCTGCGATCCCCGGTTTTCCAACCATCCCATCGCCAACAACTGCCAAGATGGCGCAATCTTCATTAACGTATATTCCCTCAATTTGTTTGTTTTCAATTTCCCAATTGAATACTTTACGTAATGTTTGCAATGCATTATGCGTATCAGCTTGTCGGATGGCAAAACAAATTGAGTGTTCTGAGCTACCTTGGGAAATTAAAATAACGGAAATATTTGCTTGTTGTAATGCATTAAATACTCGGGCAGTAGTACCACTGACACCTATCAAACCAGTGCCTTCAATATTCACAAAGCCTATATTATCAATACTGCTAATTGCTCTCACAGCATGTGTACTCGCATCAGGATGTGAAGAAATGCAAGTACCAGGTGCGGAAGGATTAAAGGTATTTTTAATGAAAATAGGAATTTCACGCTCAGTGGCAGGTGCTATCATCAAAGGATGAATCACTTGAGCACCAAAATAAGCCAGCTCAAATGCTTCTTCATAAGAAAGTTTTGGTAAGGGAAAAGCAGAAGGCACTTTACGTGGATCTGCGCTGTAAATTCCATCTACATCTGTCCAAATGTATAGAGCATTCGCATGAAATAACCTAGCAAAAATTGCGCCAGAGAAATCGCTGCTATTACGCCCTAAAATCGTTCGACGATTATTGCTGGTACGGGCGATAAAACCTGTGACAATCAGTTGCTTGAATGAGTGTTGCGCTAAAAACTTTTCTAGCGCGGCCTCGGTATCTTGCCAATCAATTTCGATTTGTTCTTGATGCGATTTAACCGTCAACACGGTTGCTGCATCTAAATAAACAACTTCATTATCTACAGCCAAAAAAGCCGTTAAAATTTGCGCTGACCATTGCTCACCAAAACCCAAAATACGATCTTGAATTTCTTTTGGATAACTAACGACTAGTTTAACCGCACACAATAAGCTTTGAATTTCACCCATATCTTGAGTCAATTTTGTAAGTAACGACTGCTTACTATTAGTTGGCAATAGTTGTTCAATAATGTCTTGATGAGTTTGAGTAAGTTGCTCGAGTAATGGATGGTAATCTTCTCCTTGAGCCGCTAAATCAAGGGTTTTTTGCAACGTAGATGTCGTTTTATGCACGGCTGATACGACAACAATTTCATCACGCCCAGTAAGCAGATTTTTAACAGAACGGAAACCATCTGCATTGGCCAGACTTGAACCACCAAATTTGTGTGCAATATAACGATTTGATTCAACAGAGGACATGAATTTTCCTTAAATTTTTTTAAATGTTATTGCCCGTGACTCGCCACGGGCATAAAGTGATATGAAATATAGCGCATTATAACTTTTTTCAATTGCAATCTCTAGCGCGGTGAGTCAACCCCGATATTCAAATTGACAACTACCGTCCGCTTGAGGAGTCAAAACTATCTCATCGCGATCCTTCGCTGCAATAATCGGACCTTTGTAATATGCAGCCATTCCCTCTATAAAAGCATTTTCAGCTTTTTGACCTGGAATATAGGGAGGATCAAGATGCGTAAGAACCAAATGTTTGACATTCGCTTGCTGCGCTAGCTGAGCTAATTTTATCGTATCTGAGTGATAATTCGGAATTTCTTGGTAAATCTGATATTTCGTTAAATTTCCAGCTGCTTTTTGTTCATTTGCTAAAACCATCGTTTGTTTTACATTCAATGCTTCACTCACAAAAACATCCGCATTTTGAGCTTCATTCAGCTCTTTGGGAATAACTTTTGTATCACCGCTGAGAGTGACATGACACCCCTTATACTGAATTTGATAACCAAGTGCAGGATACACTGGAGCATGATCAACTTCGAATGCAGTAATGGTAATATCGTGATTTTTGTACACTCGTTGATCTTTTGCAATTGCATCAATCAAGTGTGGAACAGGTGTGCTCAACGTGGGATCCAATGTGTCAGCACTATTAATAGAACGAAACAGCGTATCTAATTGATAAGCTGCTGCCAAACTGTCTATTACGTGCTTCACACCGTAAGGACCGTATACATTCATTGGTTTGTTCCGACCATCTGTCCATGAAACGTTGGAGACCTGCCCTAAACCTGCAAAATGGTCAGAATGCCAATGCGTCATGAATACGTTATAAATACGGGTATAAGGCAACCCCATCTCTGAGATGGTTTGAATCGCCCCCTCTCCTGCGTCAAATAAAAGAAATTGATCATCTGCAATAACTGCAAGACAAGAAGGTTTACGAATATATTGCATATACACAACCGGAACGCCTGTGCCACAGAGGTAAATATGCATTTTACCGTCTTGAGGTAGAGGTTTAATTGCGTTCGTTACAGCAGAACTTGCAAATGTCGTTGGCAAGCAAGCTCCCAAAATAGAAAGTCCTAGTGCAATAGCGCTAATACGGCTGAATTGAGTACTGGTCATTTTTTTTCCTTGTTAGCTCTTTTGGGTATAATACCGAATGTCTTAGCATTTCCATTAAATATTTTATTGCGATCGTCACTGGAAATATTGGCGTTTGTAATAAACTCTACGCCCTCTTCC
>JABEVJ010000149.1 GCA_013043985.1 Legionellales bacterium
ATTGGTATGAATTAAAGAGAGACTTATTTGTGGGAGCTATTCGTGGATTTATTTTAGGTACAGCAAAAATTGATATTCCTGTCAATGCGTAAGTCCTAAATTTATCCAAATCACATAAATTTAAATCATAAAGTAGCGGATTTTTAGTGCTTGATGTTAGATAGTCTTGCAAATAATTAAGGACAATGCTTTTTTGTTCATCAGAAAGTGGAAGCAGCCAGTTTGTATTTGTTCGCCATTTCCTAAACTCTTGGCGAAGTAATTGAATTTCTTTAGGAAATGGAATTAGCTTGTTTGGTAGTTTTTTTATATTAACATCGCAGATAGAAGGGAGCTTTGTTACTAATTTATCCCAGTCATGTGCAATAAGATCGCTTAGTTGAAAATGCCAATTAAAAATAGTATCAAGATCTTTTAGCGTGATTTCATCAAATCGATGAGCTTGAATGATTTTATTTTCAATTTGAGTAATCGACGGATGAATCTCTTTGCCCTCAATATTGGCTTTAATTATAAATTCACGAGCTATTTTTAATAATTCATTGCAATGGTCAATAGAAAAAGGTGTTTTTATATTGGGTTTGTTTTCAATTATTGCATTTATTTTTTCTATAAAATGACTTAAAATAACACCATCTCCATCCTTGAAACGAAGTGAAAATATTCGCATCAAATGAGAAAAATATAAGTCATTATCCTGATTATCATTAAGTTCATTGTTGTCATTAGCCTCAAAAACATCACTATAATAATGGCCATCTAGTGGAAGCTGCAATCTATTAGTCGAGTTAAAACAAACAGCATACTGACTAAAATCAATTTTACTCAAATAAGTATCAATGTCTTGAGCAGCTTGGTTTGAAGAAATGATATAAGGTAGTGGCATAATGTTGTTATTTATCATATAACTATCTAAATTGAATAAGTTGACTAAAATCCACCTAAATTCAGCATTTTTTATAGCAATTGGTCTTAATTCAATATTTTTTTCTTGGGACTCTTCTTGAAGAGTTTTATCAAGCGCGCATTGCACTAATTCAACAAATTCTTGAAAAATAAGCTTTATCATATCATTGTATTCATGATGTTTATTTGCATTATTTACTATGTATGAATATTCCTCTTGTATTGGAATAGAGAAAAGGGTATTTCTATTTGCAAGAAAGGCTAATTTGTCTTTTTTCAAAAAATAGGATAAATTAATTTCAGATTCTAATAGTGTAAATATCTGAGAAATTTTTTCAAATTCAATTTTAGCTAAAATAAAAGTCTTAATATCAATTAAAATTTTGTGCTTGTTTTTTTGAATATGCAACTTATTGTAGCCAGCGTTAGCTATCCAGTTATCAAAAAAATGATCTAAAAAAACAGCATCAACTGGTTTGTTGATAGAGTTTTCTTTAAAATATGTCGTAACTAATGTATTTGTTAGTTGATCAAGTTGAAGAGGAGTATGTTCTAAAATCGCATAATAGATTTTAGATTTCAAACCGTCAATAATATAAGGCAGTACTGATGTATCTAAAAAATTCCCTTTTTCTTCAACATAAGGAACTATATTAATTTTCGCTAACAACTTATTCATTTCATCATATGTTTGAGGCGGTGTAGTTGATAAGATGGAATCTATTCTCAATAAAGTATAAACATCCTTGCTAGCCAAATTGGATTCTATTTGCATTAAAATGTTATCAATATAGTATTGAATACGAGTTTTAATGACCTGGTTTATATTTTCCATCAAAACAAAATTAAAACGTGCTGTTAAAATTTTATTTAGTTCATAAATTTCTGGGATGATAATGGCGTATTCGTTTTTTTGTAAAATTAAATTGATTCGTTGTGTAGTAATATAATCCGCATCGTATTTTGAAAGTTGCTCAAGAGTGCTCATTGGTAAATTGTTGATGCCTTTTTTTAACGCTTCATCGATTAAGATGTAATATGCGTTAAAGCTGTGATCAATTTGTTCTTTAATTTTTGCTTTAACTTTAGGGATAAAAATAGGAAAAAAGGTATTTTTTATCGCTTCAATAGCCATAATCGCTTCAAAGCTTCCAAGTTCCTTGTTAAAAACCCTATTGAGCAAATGGTATAAATAATTTGGTGCCATTTCATCTAAAAACTTACCATGAAAACATAAATCTTTTAATGATGTTTTTTCAATATAATTAGCAAAGTGATGGTGATTCAATAAAGTATCTATTTTATTTGGCAAGCTGCTATTTAATTCATATAAAATAGAGGTTTCAAAATATTGGTTACATACGGAGATTACCCATTCTTGAAATACATTTTTTTCCCCTTGTTCTATACCCCAATAATGGTTGAAACCGCTGAAGTTGAGAGTTAAAGCGTGTTTTTCTTTCAGCTGGCAGCTAAATTTATCATCAATAATCACTCCATCATATCTTTTATTGCCAGTTAGATGATGAAAATATTTTTCAACATCTGTCTTTATGGTCGAAATAACTTTGTTAAGCATACTAATTGATGAAGGACTGTTCTTTAAATTTTTATTAAAATACGTTACGTCGGCTAGAAATTCGTTTCTCTTCTCTTTTATTATTCTGGATATAGCTCGAGATAATAAAAAATTTGGTTGATCAAATCGTTTTTGATTAATAAAGTGTCTGTAATTTTTTACAAGATAAATTTCAATGTTTTTAAGAGAAAGAGTTTCCTTTAGCTTGTTTGTATTTGCTATTAAATCTTTTGAAAATTGCATTTTTTCTTTTTCAGTCAAACCATCATAAAATACTTGAAAAATAAAATTTGAATCACTAAATGTTTTTAGATATACCGAAATATCAAAATCATAAGCATCCTGTTTATTTAAGGAACGAAATTGACGCGTTATATAATTCATAAG
>JABEVJ010000150.1 GCA_013043985.1 Legionellales bacterium
GTTTATATAGTCGCTGTCTAGAAATTAGAATTAACGGCAAATATGGAAAAAACATCCGTGTCATTGTGAGGAGTTTAAGACGAAGCAATCTAGAAACATATTGTAAAATCAATATATTAACACCTATAACCACTCTGGATTGCCACGTCGCTGCGCTCCTCGCAATGACGCCGTTGTTTGTTCCTTATTTTGACGCTATTCTTAAATTACGCGACAGCGACGATACAAACTTCGCATCTTGAAGTACAATGGTCATACTCTCCCCCTCTTGAAAAAATTCTTGAATTGGTGTATAACGAAAGCCTTAGGTTGCCCATTCTTTGGACGTTTAGTTTTTGTGCCCCCGTTAAGGAGATAATCCGCCATGCGTTTTGATGAAGATTTATTAGTAGTTGCTGTAGACGACCACGCACATGAAGAAGAGGTTGACATTAGTAATATCATTGCTTCCGCTGAAGCAAAAAAACAACAAGTCGAAAAACGGCGACGCATAGAAGATATTCTCTCAGACAAAGAGTTTAAACGCATTTACGGCGATCCCCTGCTTGATGATGACCTCATCTAAAACCATGTCAACATCGCCAATCAAACCAAGCGAACTTGTTTCCTATATTGATCACTGCTGGGAGAGCTCCATCATATCCGCTCTTTTGGCGTATATTTGCATTCCCAACAAATCACCTGCTTTTGACGCAGAATGGCAGCAAAATGGCTATATGAAGCAAGCGTTCGACTTGGTAAGCAACTGGTGTAAACAACTTGAGGTCGAAAATATGCACCTCGAGGTATGTCAATTACCTAATAGAACACCGTTGTTATTTATTGAAATCCCTGGACAACGAGAAGGTACCGTATTACTCTACGGACACCTCGACAAACAACCTGAAATGACTGGCTGGCGCGAGGGCTTAGCCCCCTGGGAACCCGTGATTGAAGGAGATAAACTTTATGGCCGGGGCGGAGCAGATGATGGCTATGCCATTTTCTCTTCATTGACAGCAATAAAAGCTCTGCAAATGCAGCAAATTCCGCATCCCCGCTGCGTGATAATAATTGAAGCCTCCGAAGAAAGCGGCAGCCCCGATCTCCCCAGCTATATCGAGTTATTGGAAAGCCGAATTGGTCAGCCTGAACTGGTGATTTGTCTGGATAGCGGTTGTGGCAATTATGAACAACTTTGGAGTACAAGCTCTCTGCGCGGCATGATGTCCGGCGTTTTAAGCGTCAGTTTGCTGGAGGAAGGCGTGCATTCCGGCAATGCCAGTGGCATCATTGCATCCAGTTTTCGTGTTGCTCGCCAATTACTTAGCCGCATTGAAGTTGAGGGCACAGGTGAATTAATCCCCGCCATCATGCATTCTGCTATTCCTCTGGAACGAGTAGCACAAGCCAAACTTGCCGCCCAAATATTAGGTGACGACACGTATCGTGTTTTTCCCATCCATGAGGGAGTCAGCCCCGTTTCAATGAATCCTGAAGAATTGATTCTCAACCGCACCTGGTGGCCTACCTTATCAATCATTGGCGCCGAAGGACTTCCCTCACTTGAAGATGCGGGCAATGTTTTACGTCCACAGACATCTTTTAAACTCTCTTTTCGTCTGCCGCCTAATGCTGATGCTGAAAAAGCCAGTGCAACCCTCAAAACCTTGCTTGAAACCGATCCGCCTTATGGTGCCGTCGTACATTACTGCTCTGATAATGCCGCTGATGGGTGGGATGCACCGCCTTTGGCTCCCTGGCTTGAAAAAGCGACTCAAGAAGCTTCCAATCATTATTTTGGTGCCTCTCCAGTTTACATGGGTGAAGGTGGAAGCATCCCCTTCATTGGCATGTTAGGGAAAAAATACCCAAACGCTCAGTTTTTGATAACTGGCGTACTCGGCCCCGGTGCAAATGCTCATGGTCCCAATGAATTTTTACATTTACCCACCGCTAAAAAATTAACTGCCTGTGTAGCACATATCATTATTGCACTGTAAAAAAAATCATTAAGGCATAAATATGCAAATAAGACTTGCGCTCTATTTCTTAATGCTTTATTATTAACCACTACAAGACGCTAATACGAGGGATTTTAACTCATGCCACAAAAAAACGGTATTCTTTTGGGTATAAATGAATTAGCTAAGCTACACACTCTAACTCCTTCTCAATTTCGCGAGAAAAAAAAGGCGATTCTATCGAAGGTAAAACCAAGCCCTAACACTGCCATGATCACGAAACGGCTAGTTGATTACTGTCAATCCGATCAAAACATCCTCTCTAATTTGGAACACGCTCAGACAACGCGCTTCATTGAGATTATTGTTGCAATTTGCGAACGTGCTCCTGCGATTTTTACCCGGGATTTGATTGAGGCTCTGGGTCAGAAAGCAACGAAGTATATAGCCAAGCTTATTTATAACCAAGTCGAAATTCAAAAAAGTACACAATCCAAGCCCTCTAAAAAAATTAATTTAAAAAAAATGCAAAATGCCCGTTCTATTCTGCGACAACTCCATATAGAAGGATTAACACTGACTTCACAAAAACAAATACCTAAGAAAAAAACACCTTCAAGAACAGCTGTTATTCAGATTGATCTCAATGACGAACCTGATTTGAACAACCTAAAATCTCACTCCTCTCCTGCTTTTAGCCTATCCACAAATGAAAATCGAGATATAAACATTGTTGAACACAAGAAAAAGTATCGTTCAGCATCCGAGAAATCACTTCCTATTGAATATGAAAACGACGCCCTGGATTTTTCCAAAAAAACAGATTGGAACTCCTTGAATAATTACACAAAAAGAGCTCTTAACACCATTGAGCACCACATACAATATCAACATGAGCAAAATGCAATACAGATACCCGCATCAACCCCCAAACCGCTGGTACTTAATGATGAAATTGAATTCTTAAAAATGATTTTCCCCCTCGAAGAGGCGGCACTCTCTCCTTTCGAGCATGACATCTCCGATTTTTTCAATCAAGAAGAAGAACTCCAGACGGCGATGTTTTCCAAACTTGACATTGATACACTGGAAGAAGCAAAAAGTGAATCGCTTATCAAAAAGAAATGTGAACAAAAACTGCGTTTGCTAAATGACAAATGGAAGTATTTGACACGTGATGATATTCTGGATAAAAAAAATAAAATAGCCTTTTTTTCTAAGGAAACAGCCAAAATCCAGCAACAACTTGAACAAAAAATAGGAAAGATTGCAACATTAAAGCAAGAAGCAAAAAATAAGTATGACTTGGAAATAGCGGAATGGAGCAACTATCAAGCGCGTCACTTTATTGATGTTCCGCTATTCTACACTGAACAACAAAACGATGCATATGAAAAAGCTCTTGCCGTTTTTGACTCATTTATGATCATTGCAAATAAGCGTGAGTTAGTCCTTCAAAATCAACTTGTCAAAGTCACAACCACCATGGCATCCTTGGCGCAAGAAGAGAAGCTGGCGGTGACCACTTACACAGCCCTTCAATCTATTTATCAAGCGAAGATTGATTCTTTTGCACCTAACATCACTTTCATTCAAAACACCCAGCAAGAGCTTGAACAGATTAATAAGGCACTAGCTGAGCTGCCAGAGCCCTTGGAACAACTGGTGGCTCTGAGAGAAAAAACTGAAGACGATTTACGGGCAGCACTTGCTGCCGTAGCATCCGCAGAAATATCATTTAATGACATAAAAGACAGTAAACATCTCTTAGAAAAACGAGCAGCCTATGAAGCTGATTTTGAAAAATTTCAGGCCATGGAAGCACCGCTTAAGAAAAATGGCCAGCAATTATTAACGTATATGGCTGAGTTGAAGAATCTAGCTCTAGAGTACAATCATGCTCTGGAAGAGGCTCAAAACCCTGCATGTGACTCAAGCGTAATAAAATCAATTCATCAGTTGAAGTTAGAAATTTCGACCGTAGAGCTCTTAGACGATGATAAGCAAATCCGAACACTAGAAGGCGCTACGTCAGGTGGTCTGGAAACGCTTAGAAGCAAAGCTCAATATCTGTTAAAGAACGCGCAAACGCTTCAAAAAACATTGGCGATTCAGTTACCAGACCTTTATTTGGAAAGCAATCAACGCTTGAGTGAGGGCTTGCGCAGATACAACGAGCAGCGCACTGCCTTTTTGGTACAACATAAAATAGTTCACGCTTATTTCGAAGATTTTATTGAAAAAGAACAGAGTGAGCGTACTCAAAAGGCAAATGAACATCAAATACAAATTAAAATAAGCAGTGATGAGCTGCGAAAATCAGCTGAAAGCAAAAGAAATGAGGAAAAACAAGCTAAACTTGATTCGATTTTAGCATTACAACAAAGTTTACTCGCAAAAAGTCTTGTCCACAGCAAACAGGATATTTTTGATCCATTAGTTGAAGAAAAAAATTCCTTCAACATTGATTCAAATGAATCGCCTGACAAGCAGTTTCTCTATGCATTACCTGCTCTAAATGAAAATCTGAAAGAAAATATTGCCATTCTTAAACTGGCACTTTCTGACTTACAGATCGAGCAACAAAATACTGAGCTGGAGATCGCAAAAATACGTCACTATGCACCGAGAGTGGTAAATAACAATAGGCAGTTAGACTCAATAATAACCTCTAATCAAAATCAACTTGAGGATCTTAAACAATTACAGGACAGCGTAGTTGCTCATTTTTATACGATAAAAGAAGCAATTAAAGCAAAATCACTCTTGATTGAAAAAGAACATGCGATTTATTCCGAAATAAAAAAATTGTCTGGGCTTGATATCAACAGCGATGACAGCGAATTAGACCAGCGTTTAAACTTACTTACTGAAAAAAATAACGAAGTGGATTCATTGATAGAGCAGAGTAATCACTTCATTAAAACAGTAGAAGAGGACATCAATATTTTTTTAACAAATGGCTATATTGAGCCTTATGTGAATAGCCTCAATAACATTGAAGAGAATGATCCAGTCGGAACTATTATCGAAGTTCAAAAAAATATTAGTCAAAAAATTAATGCTCTGGTCATAATAACAATTAATGAAATTCGTAATAATCAGTTAACCATTGTTCGTTTAAAAACCAGAAATCTTTCTTCCCACAAAACATACTTATCAAATCTAATCCTCAACATTCAGATTGCCCGCCTTGACGAGCCCTCTCCAATTGACAACCAAAGCCCCGCTGAACTTGCTCGTTACACTGAAATAACTAAAATCACCGATTCATTCAAACAGCAACTCATAGACACCCTTGAAAAAGTCAGAAGCTCCGACTATTTATCAGATAAAGATAAAGCCGATTATTTTCAAGACGTGAAAAAAATTAAAGATACTTTACTGACTCATGCAACCAGTCATAAGCCTAAAACGACTCTTGAGGAGAATCAACAAAACTGGGAGACCGCTTGTAACGATTCCGATGGCGAACTTTCTAACTTATACAATGAATTACAATCATCAAATCCCCCTATTTCATTAGAAAGAGTTGAACAGATCCAGGAAGCTTTCAGTAATAATAAGAGTTCTTTTACGCAAATCAACAAACATCGCGAAGATATCCAGGAATCAACCCTCACAGATGCTGAATCGGCCTTATGCGAGGCTAAATTAAAGCTGGAAAAAAAGGCTAAAACGATTGATAACAAGATCAATGAGAATAAAACTGCCTATAATTTCACAAAAAATAAGCTTCGTGAACTATTATGGGGGCTATTCCGGCTTGCCCCGGTTGCCGCTGGTGCGGTTGCAGGTGCAGTGATTGGTTTTAGTATCGCCTCCCTTCCTGGAGTCGTTGTCGGTGGCATCGTTGGTGGTGTGAGTGCCGTGATAGGCGAAACACTATTTGGCTCTATTGCCAGGAGATTGGCAAGCACTGAAGCGAAACGCGCAGCAAAAACTCGATATGAAACCAGACTTGACACAGGTTTTGCTGAGTTTAAACTCATTACCAATTTGGCTCAGCGAGTGCCTCCAGCTCTCAATCAACCAGCTAATCGCAACAGCCGTCTTGCTAACAATAACCTCCCACCGCCACGCTTTCGTGATTTGTTGACAGATCAATCGCCTCAACGCGAACCCGCCTTAGCAAAATCGCCAAGACCGTTGCCCAGCTCGAGCAGTATTATTATTGAAGAGACTCCTGATAAAAAAGAGAATAAAGGCCAGCATGGTGATTTTCTGTCATCTAATCCACATCAAAGCAATAAACATTACAAAGCTTCCAAGTATCAATCTGCAAAAGAGCAACAGATTGCGGATTTACAGACAATGACTGATATTGACATTGATGATTGTCGTGATACACAGCCGAGGGTTTTATAACAATTTTAAATTTGATCCTATTTTTCTTTTTAATAAAACAGGGACTTCAATAATGAAAGATACTCATGCAAACGAGACTCCTTTTGACAAGAGGCAGGAAACAGAGATAATAATAATCGAACAAACAGACAACAGACCTAACGGAAAACCGAAAAAAAAATTTGCTTTTCATAGCAACCCGACATTTAATTCTGATTATCGGGCAAATACCAAATATGAGTTTGATGTACCCTCTATTCGACCCGTTTATTATGACCCCGTATTATTCACCCCTATGCCAAAATCAATTGCTGATGCTGCGGCAGATGATGGAGATCAATATGAGCTCTTAGTACTGAATGAAATCGGTATTCTTCAGCAACTGCGAAAACTTACCAACAACAGGCATTCAGCCTCACCTGAGCCTCGTCGTTCAAATGGAAATGAACAAACTGCCACCTCCCCCAACTCAAGCGCATCGGACGATGAAGACATCCTATTCCGATCAAACACCGCTGAGAAAAATGAATCATTCTTTGAAAAGAATTTTATGAACTATATAGATTCCGAGATAGAGTACGAACATTCCGATAGCGGCGAGACCAAAGATGAAATACCCGAATCTGACAGTTTTTTCTTGGGCAACGCAGACAATTTCCATGAGGCAGTTAGTCCACACCCAACCAAAGAGGAACTAGACCATTTTCACCAAGCCTTGTTCGATGTCGCGACAGAGTACGCTAATATTGGTAATGTCGGGTCATTACTCTCTAGTTTATTTAAGGAAAATAAAACTACCTTGCTCTTACGCTGGCTAGAACAAGGCAGAATAATGCAATATCGGGCAATACAATTTCGATTAGCTCAACTTCATGCCATACTGGACGATGGTTGTTACCTTCACTCAATGTCATCCTTACCCACTCCTGATGACCTCAAAAACTATTATCGACACAGCTATATCAGAATCGGCGACCCGGTAGGCTTGATTAGAGACGATGCCAAAGCTAAAAATAGCGCCTCACTACTGTTTTATGTTACCCCCAGTGGACTGCTTGCAGAGGTTCAACTTATAAATGTTGCAGAGTTTGAAAAAAAATTTTATAAAATTGGTCTAAAACAAAATGAAAAAATACATATAAGTGCCAATCAACTAAAATCATTAATTACTGATAATGGTGGCCACTCCTTAGAGACGCCACAGCAGTTGATTCAATCCTTTGGTCGGGAAGGGATAATAATCTACTTAAATCAATCAACCCGATATAATTTTCTTCAATGCATTGCCAATGAGAACGATGTTCCTCGCGACTCTAACGATAAAATTATAGAAAGCTTTTTTGATTCTCCTCCTGAAAGTTGGAATGTGCGGTATGCAAGCCTGGAACTCATTGATGAAAAAGAGAACCTGCTGATACCAAGCGATGAAGAGCTGAGTGAACTATTCCACTACTATATCAGATATTGCGACTATTTAAATCATGAATTCGTAAATCAACTTTTCAGTGATGGGTTATATAATGATCCCAAAAATTTAAGTACATACTTGGAAAAATGTCGTAAAGAATGCGGTTTTTTTGATGTTTTACTCCTCGAGCTTGGAAAGCAAACTAATTTATTCAAGACTGAGCGAATCAGCCTGAGTGAGAACAGAGGCAAAGAATATCTGAAATGGCTTTCTACTGATGGAATGCTGGAAGAATTGGACGTGGCTGCAAAAATGCCCCAAACATATCAAGCCATTTTAAATGCAAAAACCTTGAATGACTTAAAGCCTTTTGTAGAGAAAGATGATTGGGTGACATTAAACTCACTCCCTCGCGTGGGTGTCATAGTCCCCAACACTCCAGAGTATCAGATTCTTTCTACGTTTCTCAATAAGTGGTATGGTGAGGACGAGACCGACAAGTTGATCGATTATTTAGTCGCGACATTTTCAGTGTTTCCAAAGTTTCCTATATCAGCCTTAAGAGCAACCGATCCCAAAAAGCTCGCCGAGAATCGTCACGAAGGAATAATGAAGATTGCCAGAAAGACCGTATTGTCTTATGTCGCCAGTCAACATTTGCCTGCATTGTGCCTCAAGCAGGAGTTAATTGAACGCGAGAACTTATTGATCTCATTGTGTGAAAGCGATCCTCCTGCATATGGGATGATTTTTTCACTACTATTGCTCGGCGCTAATCTAGGAAAACTAGTCGGCAAACTCGATAAAATGCCGGGATTGCTTGATATTATTAAACGACTGGTTGAGTTTGATAAAGCCAAAGTTTTGCAGATGCGCGAAAAGCAACAAACAGATGACATCACTCAAATTTATCAAAATTGGAATTATCTCTATCAAGATATACAAAACAGCGCTCGTACGTTGAATCTGTCTAATCCCAACAATGCTTCTTATCCGGACGACAATTTATCGGTCAATTTTGGCGCCATTAAAAAACATCAACGTTTATTTATCCGTACATTGGAACGGCAATTGAAATCGTTACAAAGCCTGATTGTGAAAGAGAAGTTGAAGAATACACGTAAATGGAAATCGTCAAAAAAACAGATTATGAAGGGTGAAACTGATAAAAACAAGTTGTCAAAATCTGCTCAAAACGAGTTGGAGCGGGCTGCTTCAAAATACGTTAATATGGATAAATTCCTGACAGAGATCACAGGTTACTATCGGACACTAAACGAAAAACTTACTGCTGCAAAAAGATTACAGTGCTCTGATGATGATTTACTGAGTTATTTAGGCCAGATGACAGGTTATGCTGCTCATGTGGCGCGTGCATCCATTGTTCCAACAAAATTTAAACGTGCGATGAAAGCCTTGATCGAGTTATTCAAGAAATACGATAAATTACCCGAATGTATCCCTGATGCACAAAAAATCCCACACCTGGTGCTTGTCAGATCAGACAGCGCATTGCTTAAAACATTGACAGAATCAATGACGAAAGAGATCAGGAATATACCAGACTTGATAGATAGCTTAATAGCACTTAAGTCGCATAGCCTGGAGCAAGGCATGGCTTTCGAAAGAAAAATCCGTGAAATGGAAGAGGAACATAAAAAATCACAGAAAGAAGCTGAGGAGAGGTGGAGGAAATCTGAGGAAGAACGAAAGAAATCTGATGAAGAACGAAAGAAATCTGATGAAGAACGAAAGAAATCTGATGAAAAACAAAAAAAGGAAACAACAGAGGTGAAGGTGAAATTAGAGGAAATGCAACTAAGCTTGCAAAAAGAAAAAAACAAGCTAGAGACAAGCCTAAAAGAACAAAAGGCAAGACTCGAAGAACAAGAGGCCAACGCAAAAGAGGAACGAGCCAGACTAGAGGTAAAGATGGACTTCATGATGAAAATGTTGGCTCAACATAGTTTCAGCCAAAACAATACCAAAGCGATTGAAGAAGAAACTAAACTAGAAACACCTGAAACTAATCAGTTAGAAATCTTTGAAAAAATGCAGATAGATTCAACTGAAGAAACCAACATAGACGCGTCTGAGGAAATCAAGTCAGAAACCCCTGAAGACAAGCATTCGGAAATAGTTATAGAGGTCAAAGTAGAAACTGACCAGAGAGCAGAATCACTGCAGAGCTGGAATGAATCACATTCCTACTCGCCGAAGCATTTTAAACCCAAACTGGAAAATCCGCCACATCAACGCACGAAAAAAGAAGATGCACTAACGACTGGCAAAAAACTTTCTGTTTTGAGAGTATAACTCGCACCTCAATAGTTTAACTTTTTAAACTTCATCATTGCGAGCGGCACAAAGCAACCCAGGACAATATTCAAAAATATTCTGGACTGCCACGTCATTACGCTCCTCGCAGTGATGAGGAATATGCAAAGAAAACTTGTATTCTTTTTCTTAATGATTTATTATTAGACATAATTTAACCAAGAAGCTCAGAAACTTTTTTGTTCTGTAAAGGACAAAAATCAAGAGGAGAACCACTATGCCACGCAAAAAAACAGCAGAGCAAAAGCAAAACGAAATAGCGAAAAAGGTTAATTCTATTATTCTGGACTGTGAAAATGACCTCATCAGAGCCATAAAACAATACCAAAAGCAAAAAAAAAGGGAAGAATTAAGTGCTTTTTTTATAAGGCTCAAAGCCATTGCAACAGCTTACACAAAACAATTGGATGAGTACTTGGCAAGAGCAAGACGCGATCCGATTGTCAAAGAGTGGCTAACTGAAAATGATGGTCAAGCCTTGGTAGTGTATTGGATGAATACCCTGCTTCATGCGAAGCTTCTGGCCGAGAATACGGCCGAGCTATCACAGGTACTCACCTATGAAATTAGTGAAGATAAAAAAACATGCTCGGATAAAAAATTTTGGTTTCCCCTGCTCAAGGACAAAAGCAGACTGATCAGTCGCTTAGATAAAAACGGTGAGCTTGTGATGACTCCAAGCGATCTTGCGCCCATCATTCGAGAAGCCGTTACCAAAGGGATAACTAAATTACAAAGATGGTTGCCGTCTCAATCACGCTTACCCGTTTACCAGTTGCATAAAAAAGTGAATGGTTTATGGCAATGGCACACCTCTCTTTTCAACAAACTCGCTAATTTATTTCACAAGCAGCCTAAAAAAGTAGCCTCTCCCCCTGTCGAAGACTTAAACACAATTTTAAGTGAAGCTGAATTACGAGTAAACAAATCAGCAAAATCAGTAAAAAAGGATCGCTATACTTCCTATTTAGATTTAACTGATGATACATCCAACCACATTTCCTTCAAAGATAAACCCCAAAAAAAGAAGCACGAGAGACACTTTCCCCAAAAACCCCCTATAAAAAGAAAGACCCTGCCCTCGTTTTCACGTAAGAAAAAAGATTTCATCTATGAGCCTTACCACATATCGGCTGAAGAGCTGGCTAAAAAACAAGACGTACCGACAAGCAATAACAGAACGCTCATATTGCGCCCGAACCAATCATCGGAAAACCCTGATATCACACTCATCATCCCTTATGTTGATGAAAATAACAATCAATGCCAATTGGAACTTAACCCTGGAGCACTGACACGCTTTAAAGAGGACTTAGTAACATTTCAGCAGCAATTCACCGAGAATATGGATCATCTGCATCATAGAGTTGATCAGCTGGAAAAAGAAATGAAACAGTGGGAAAAACAAGAGGCTGAAATGTGGGCAAAATCAGAGGAAGAGCGGAAAAAACAAGACGAAGACTGGAAAAAACAAGACGAAGACCGGAAAAAACAAGATGATGAGTGGGAAAAAGAAAAAAACGAACTACTGGCAAAACTTATAGCTCAAGAGGAAGAACAAACGAAAATGCACAACGAGCTAGAGGCAAGAATCAAAGCTCAAGAGGAAGAGCGAAAGAAAAACAACAGCGAGCTAGAGGAAAAGATAGACCTCATGATGAAAATGCTTGCTCAGCAGGGTTTCAACCCAGACAATACTAAAGCACCTGAAGAAATCAAACTGGAAATCGCAGAAAAAACCAACATAGCACTACCGGGCGAATGCCAGGCGGAAACTGCAAAAGACAATCAACTGGACATAGTTGAGGACACTCAAGTAAAAACGCGTAAGAGAGCCACATCACTGCTGGTCTCGAATGAATCGCAACCCTATACCCCAGGACTTTTTCAACCTAAACGAGAAAATTCACGACATAGACGCACTCAAAGTGAAAGCACATTGACCGCAAGCAAGCAATCTTTTGCCGGAATGTAGAATTGAAAATTAATCTATTTCCTGATCGTTGTTTTTATTTATAAGGAAAATCAGTCATTCGGAAGCAGCTATAAAAGAAAAACTAAACACAGAGCCTTTGTTTTTTTTACTTCTAATCGTTATTTCGCCTCCGATTTGCTTAGCAAACAGTAATGCCAAATGCAGCCCTAACCCAATACCCTCTCCTAGCAGTGAGCCTGCTTCAAGTTGGGTATAACAGTTAAAAATATCAACTTGTTTTTCTTTTGAAATCCCAATTCCGGTATCCTCTACATCCAGGATAATCCTCTCATTTTCGCAAGTAAAGCGGATTAAAACATGACCTTTTTGAGTATATTTGATAGCGTTTTCGACTAAATTCAGCAAGACGCGAAAACATCGGTATCGATCTGCTGTAATTACCCTATCTTTTGACGCATCGATATAAATCGCAAGATTTTTTGCCTCTGCAGAGAGAGAAACAATTTCAATGACATCAGCAATCAACTGACGTAAAGAAAAAGTATAAATAGCCTCTTCTGTGCTGCTTTCTTTACTCATTTTCAAAACATGATCGATAAATTTAGTCATCTGAGTGGTAGTATTGACAATATTTTTCAATAATCGCTCCTCGTCTGAGCTATGGGTATGCGTGTTGATTAAAACTTCCGCAGTCGATTTAATCCCTGCGATGGGGCTGAGTAAATCATGCGTGATATTCGCCGCAAATTGCATTTTTTCATTGGCTAAGGCAATATCATGATGGGAAGAAGTCATATAACTACTCCGTTATTTTTAGGCTGCTTAATGAGGCTGTTACTTAAGTTGCTCTTTATCACACTTTCCGCTTTATTTCGTATACGAAACTATTTTAAGAAATATGCTACATTAAGTAAATATTAAAGTCAATCTTCTGTAAGGGACAAAAATTGCAAAAATACATCAAGCTGCGTTTAACGTTCGAGCGCAGCGAAGCAATCCAAAGTAGTCATAAGTGTCGAGAGGGTGATTTTACGCTCTTTCTAAATGGGTATATAGTCTGAGGTATCGACACATAAATTGAGAAAAAAACGTTAAATTTTAATAGGTTAGCTACTATCACGTAATTAAGGTTTTAGCACTGA